>JAQUMH010000003.1:86810-277936 GCA_028718185.1 Elusimicrobiota bacterium | reverse complement strand
CTTTACTACATCTTTAGATAAACATTTTGGGCAATGTTTTTTTGTTCATTATTAAACCCCTTTGATATTGTAAAGTCTATTTTTTACTTTTTCAGACGATTATACAATATTTTAAGGGTTAAAAAAAACAACACAAAAATACTATTAAGCCCGCAATGACACTGCAACACAACTTCTAAATTCAAAGCGTCATTTTAAATCGTAATTTCCAAACAAGGAAAATTGCTTCCCAGATGATATTTTTTGAAATTTTGGAAACACCTTTTGTTCTATCTACAAAAATTATGGGATACTCATAAATCTTACAACCTAGTTTATAAGTTCGATACTTCATCTCTATCAAAAAACCGTAACCTTCCGATTTTACCTTATCAAGATTTATTTTTTCAAGAACTTCTCTTCTAAATCCCATAAAACCGGAAGTACAATCATTCACAGGGAATTGTAAAATTGTCTTAGCATAAAAATTACCAAAGCGTGAAATAATTTTTCGTCTAATAGGCCAGTTCCTCACACCCCCATCTTTGACATATCTTGAACCAATCACTAAATCAAAATCTGAAAGTTTTTTAATAAATGCTATTAAATAACCGGGGTCATGAGAAAAATCTGCATCCATTGTAAAAATATAATCAAAATCTCTTACTAACGCCCATTTAAATCCTTGAATATAGGCCGTTCCAAGCCCCAGTTTCTTTTCCCGATGCATTATTTGTAATCTTTCATCTTTCATCTTCAATCTTTCAGCTATTTCCCCAGTACCATCAGGCGAATTATCATCAATAATTAAAATGTAAAATCCCAAATCAATAATTTGTTTAACAATTTTTTCTATATTTTCTTTTTCGTTATAAGTCGGAATAATAACCAGTGATTTCATATTATTGCTCTAAATGACTTAAATCTAAAACATCCTTTTAGAAAATACCATAAATAGTAAAACGGTAATGGTAAAATCTCGATAAATCCAAAAAGATTTTTAATTTCGTATTTGTAACAAAATCCTAAATTCATAATTAGAAACATTAAAATAAATATTTTATTCAAACAAAATATAAAAGTAAACGAAAAAAGTGAAATTAAAGAAAAGTAATGTAAAGGTCTTTTTATGGTTATAAAACCAATTTCTTTTATTTCTATCATCTTGTAAAAAAGATCTGAATGTTTTTTACATAACAACGGGTCAAAAAAGTATCTTTTTGCATGCCCATAAACTCCCCGTATTGTTTTATATTGTTGTGGATGAAAAACTATCATTTCTTCATCTATTATTGCTTTATATTTCTTTTCTAACAACCGGAATCCTAATTCTATATCTTCGCGAAAGTAAATATTCATTTTATTATCATAAAATCCATTATCATATCCTCCGATATCATTAAACACAGTCTTTCTAATCATAATATTACATGGTAAAAATCCTAATTTATATTGTTTTTCATATTTTCTAATAGGTTTTTCAGTGCCAATATATTTCGTTACTCCTTCCACTGCAGATATATCATTTTCTTTAAAATGTCGAATTCCGTTTGTAAGCCAATTTTCATCTAAAATAACATCGTCCTCTGTAAAAGCCAGTATAGTTCCTGCTGATTTTTCCACACCCGCATTTCGGGCAGAGGCAGGTCCAAAATGTTTCTTGCTGATAACTGAACTTTTAAACGGCATCTTCTTTAACAGATTACTAATAAATTCACATATCCCTTCACTTGAGCCGTCATCAACTATTATTAGTTCAAAACCTTGTTTTGAAAAGTTTTGGTTATCAATTGAATTGATACATTGTTCTAAAGAATCTTTTCTATTATATGTGGGTATAATAATTGATATAAATTCATTGCTCATTGTTTAACTCTTAAGTAATAACGAGAATAGTTTTAGATACCCTTTAGTTCGACTTACTGATTCTCTTCTTTTAATTTTATGAAAAAACCCTACCGGAGTCCATAAAAATAATCTTATTATGGTCCTTACAAATAATATGCTTTTTAAAATATAAATACTCACTCCGCTATAATGTTTTTCGTAAAACAATAACATACTTTTATAGTACTGATAAATCCTGAACTCATCGTAAAAACCTGTTTCACCACCGCCAAAATGTACTATCGAAGTATTACCAAGACGACATATTTGCCAATCTTTTTTATTTGCACGATAACATAAATCTGTTTCTTCGAAATACATAAAATATATTTCATCAAAAAAACCGATATCAGCTAAAACTTGTTTCTTCATCATTAGACAGGAACCTTGTAAATATTCTTTTTGCGCTGTTTCTGAATATGAATCGTATATTCCCTTATGTCTCCCGAATAACTTACTATTTGGGAAAAACTTATCAAGAAAAAAAGTTTCGAACAATAAATTCATATTATTTGGATATTTAGTTCCGGTATATTGCAAACTTCTATCGGGATTCAATATTTTAGGACCAACAATACCAACTTTACTATTTTGTTCTAAATATTCAACCATTTTTTCAATACTATCATCAACAACCAATGTATCCGGGTTAAGAATAAGGATATACTTGGCATCTGTTAATTTAAATCCGATATTATGTGCCTTTGCAAACCCAATATTTTTTTCATTTTTTAATATCTTTACTAAAGGATATTTATTTTGAATCAGGTTGGTTGAATTATCAGTAGAATTATTGTCTATAACCAGAACTGAGAACTTCACTCTATGTATATTTTCATAAATTGATTTTAGACAATCTAACAAGTATTGACGATTGTTATAATTAACTATGTTTATAGAAAGCTCGGCAGGTGTCATATTGTTTATTATTTTTCGTTAATTTTTAATTCAAATACAAATTGCGAAGCTAAGAGGGATGGAAATGAATTACGTAAAAATATTGGCATATTAGAACCTGCTCCACGAAAATAATTTATTCTAAACCCACAATTACTAACCATTTTACTCATACTTTTCAAAGTAAAAAACCGCAGATGGTTTTTATCCAATATTCCCCCATTTTCAGCGTATTCAAACTTACCAAAAAGCAAATTTAATCTTATTTTCCATGTAGCAATATTCGGTATGGACATTAGAACAGATCCATATGGTTTCAATATTCCTTTAATATTACTTAATACAATATCAGGGTCTCTCAAGTGTTCTATTACATCACCTAAAATGATATAATCAAACCTTTCGTGAATTTTATCCAAAACATTTTCCTTTTCTATATCATCAATAAATACTTTTTTATAAAGTGATTTCGCTCTTTCTGCTGATTTCTCATCAATCTCTAACCCGTAAACAACACAATTTTTCTTCTCAATCAGATATTTTCCCAAAAACCCCGTAGAACACCCGATATCAAACACAGTCGAACCCTCAGTAATTAAATCTATAATTTGTCCATATGTAGTTTGCCTTTCAAAGTGAGCTTTACCTATGACATGGTCATATTTCATCCTTGGCAATAGTACCTCTTCGTTTTCTTTGAATTCTGAATCTGATATTAACTCAACCGTTCTCAACTTAACAAGGTAACAATAAATGCAACTTAATTTATTTATAATTTTATCGAAAATACTTTGTCCGTTAGTTAAACGACAACTCATATACTTAAGAATTCCACCATCAGATATAGCTCTTTGAAATTGGATTTTTTGGCGTTTATTTAAAACCGTTGAAAAATGTTTAGGAAACCATATTATTGATTTAATCCATCCCATTAACGATTTATTCGGATTAAATACTATTAGAAAAGGCCTGATAAAAACATCAATAAGTATAAAGGGAATTATCTTTAAAAAAGTAAAGGTTTCATAAAAAAGAAATAAGTTCAATAAACGGTTCCGTTCCTGATAAAATGTGCGAAAACTTGATTTTTGCTTAATTGCGCTGACCGAACCCAAATGATGAACAACTGATAAAGGTGCTTCTAAAATTCTATAACCCCTAAGACGGGTCAGCCACGAAAGGTAAACATCTTCCGAATAAAAGAAATAATCTTTATCAAAAGGTAACCCAATTTTTTCTTTATCCATCAGAAGAGAACAACCTGAAACGACAAAAACATTTGATAAATTTTCAAAAATGCTGTAAATATTATATCCCAGCAAATTCAATGTCCCGTTTCTAAGATAATATTCAGGATTAACTCCTTCTGTGTAAATTTTTGAACCAACAATTGCACTCCCTGTTGTTTGCATTGTTCTAAAGAGTTCCTTTAACCAATCCTTATCTACAACAGTATCGTTGTTTAATAATGCGATATATTTGCTTTTTGCGTTCAAAACTCCGATATTATTTCCTTCCGCAAAACCAAAGTTGGTTTTATTTATAATAATTTTTATATTTGGAAATATTTTCCTGACATACTCAACACTCCCGTCTTCAGAATTATTATCAACCATAATTAATTCCAAAGGCGAATATATTTGCTTATTTAAAGAGTCAAAACAGTTCTTAAGGTATTCTTTACCGTTATAATTCAAAACAATGACAGATATTAATTCATTCATATTAGCGAAAGTGAAAGCTTTTTCCTGACTAAATAGTAATAACCGCAGAAAACTACGCTTTCTGAAATTACTGTTATAATACTGGAGGCTATGTAATTATATTGCGGAATAAAAACAAAATTCAGGGTAAAATTTATAACTGTTGCAATAACCACAATTAATACTATTTTCAGCTGTAAATTTGAGGCAATTAAAGTATATAATAGAACACTGTTTATGTAAATTAAAGGAACTGTCCAAATCAGTATTTTAAGAGCCAGAATCGAATTTGTGAACGCTGAACCGTAAAACAGTAATATTATTTGTTTCGAGAATAGAAACACAATAAATGCAAACAATATTCCCAGAGCAAAAAGTATAAAAGATAATTTTTTAAAAAGTTTTTTTAAACTTTCATAGGATGTTTTAGAATACCTGGATAAATGCGGAAATGTCGCGCCTATAATACTATTTGAGACAATCATAAACGCATCCATAATCTTATAAGCAGCACTATATAAACCAACATCAGAATCTCTTTTCATTTTAGATAGTAAAACAATATCCAAACGGAAATAAAGCAACCCGATAAAACCCAATAGCATTAACGGTACACTGTTTTTTATAATATCCCTACAGAAATTAAAATTTAATTCTTTTATACTAATATATACATGGCGAGTAGCAAGAAAAATACCTAATATTACCGTTGCTATACCGGCAATCACTGAAATAGAAACTAATGCGATTAACCCGTGTCCCGTTTTTAATGCAAAAAATGCCATACCCAAAGTTAGCAGACTTAAAGAAATATTTAATATCGCCATGTACTCCATTTTTTCAAAAGCATTAAAAACTGAAGTGAGCAAATCAACAATATTATTTGTAAAAAGCGTTAACCCATATATATATGCTGCAGTCACAATACCGGAAGGATATCTAAGAATATTAACAGTAATACACAGAAGCAAGAAAGATACTATAGCAAGACCGATTCTTAAAAATAATATATTATTAAAATACTTATTCGCTTCTGAATAATTTTTCGAAATTTCGCGGAATGCAATTGTCCCAAATCCAAAATTAGTAAACAAATTAAAAAAACCAACTATAGTCAACACTAAAGAATATTGACCAAATCCGGATTCTTTCAAGTAGCGGGCAATAAAGACAGTCAAAAAAAATAAAAATAATTTGCTTATAAACTGCGATATTCCCAAAACAAAAGTATTTTTAAAAACTATTTTTAAGTTCATTTTCTTTTAAATTTCCGACACCATAACCTAATAACATCCAAAAAGCAAATTGCGGCGCTGTCCATAACATTAAATCTGCCATTGTTTGATTTATTAAAAAACCGGCAAGTCCTGAAAAAATTGCTAAAATTAATATATTGTTACGACTTTTCCAAAGTTGTAACATCCAATAACCAATGGAAATAAAAAATACCGTTGTCCCTACAATACCTATATCACAAAGAAGCCGCAAGTACATGTTGTCGGGAGTTTTAATATCCCTACGAACACCTTCTACCATATATTTTTCATGTATCTTAGGATAATTCCCTAATCCGACGCCAAAAAAAGGATAATCTTTTATAATATTTAAAGTTGTTTTGTAAGATTTAAGCCGATGCCTAAAACTTAAACGATTTCCAAGATATGCCGAATTAAACATTTTCACGTTAAATTTGTAATTAAAATATTCTTTTACAGGCTTAGTCATTAGAACGAAAGAAGCAAAAATAACAATTATTAAAATAATTATATACCTAATATTTTTCTTAACGTTTTTTAGATTTTGCCTGTCTGAATAAAAAATAATAATCACACAAAAAAGCGATATCCACGAACTGCGTGAAAACGAAAAAATAATAGCAAATGTAATCAGCAGAAACGGTAAATATTTAATTATTTTTCTTTCGTTCTCTAAATACCAAACAGATAACGGAAAAAACAGAACCAGGTAAGCTGCAAACGGCAAAGGATTTCCGATAGTTGAACGAATCATGAAATACGGCCAATTACGAGGTCTAGGGTAAAGATCCCACTTGAAAAAATATTCAGTTAAACCAAATGATGCTACCAAAGAAGCGCAAATCAATAATATTTTAATTGCAGATTCACTTTTATAGTGACTAATTCTTTCGGTAATATATGCTATACAAATGCCCTTAAGTAAAAAACCGCTTAATACCCGTATCGTATGAATACGGTTAATACTTGAAATTAAACTCAAGGAAAAACCTAAAATAACAAATATTATCCACTTGTCAAAAGTGGAAATATAAAAAGATTGTATTATACTTAAAATAAGTAGCAAAAATACAAATATTCCTATAAAATAATAATGGAACGGAAAATTTAGAAATCTAATATCAAGTATTTGAAAAGGTACGAGTGAAACAACAAAAAACAAAAATATAAATAAATAGAAAATTAAATAATTTAACTTATTTGTATTCATTAATTTATGACTTCATTTGAGGAGTGTATGTTGGAACCATTTCTTTTATCTTTTGCAATATTTTTTCATTATCATTATTATTTGCAAATTGTTCCAATTGTCTTATTTGCTGGCGAATTTTAGAAGGGTTATAATCACCGGGTGATGCCACATAAATTTTATCATGTTTTGTAACCTTGTCTTCTTCCTTATTCAAAAGTATCTCCTCATAAAGTTTTTCACCTGGTCGAAGTCCAATATATTTTATTTCAATTTCCTTTCCTAATTTAAGACCGGACAGTGCAATAATATTCCTGGCAATGTCTACAATTTTTATTTGCTCCCCCATATCTAAAATAAAGATTTCGCCACCGATTCCAATTGCTCCTGCCTGTAACACGAGGATTGACGCTTCAGGAATACTCATAAAATATCTTTTCACATCCGGATGGGTTACAGTAACAGGTCCTCCTTCTTCAATCTGTTTCTTGAAAAGAGGAATAACGCTGCCGGAAGAACCCAGAACATTTCCAAAACGAACCGCCATAAACTTCGTTTTACTGACTTTGGACTTCGCCTGTAAAATTTTTTCAGCAATTCTTTTTGTCGCTCCCATAATGCTTGTTGGATTTACTGCCTTGTCTGTAGAAATTAAGACAAATTTCTCAACACCATAATGATTAGATGCATAAATCAAATTTCTAGTGCCTATAACATTGATTTTTACAGCTGATGCAGGATTTTCTTCCATCAGGGGAACATGCTTATGTGCAGCTGCATGAAAAACAACTTGCGGTTTATACCGTGTAAATACGTGTCTCAAAGTGTTGATATCTTTTATGTCACCAATAACTGTATTATATTTTATATCCTTGAATTTAGAGCTAAACTCAACTCCAAGAAAATAAACATAGTTTTCGTGGTTGTCAAGAAAAGTAACATGTTTAGGTGAAAAACGGGCAATTTGCCTGCACAGTTCGCTTCCAATAGACCCGCCCGCACCGGTTACCAAAATCCTTTTATTTCTAATATATGAATTTATTTCATTTTCGTCAATTCTTACGGTTTCCCTGCCCAGAAGGTCATCAGGTTTCACTGCCCTGGGCCTTACCTCCATGTGACCTGACAATATTTTATCTAAACCCGGGATTATTTTTATTTTTGCATTTGTTTGTTCGCAATAAGAAAGGATATCCCGTATTGTATCTCCCTTTACAGACGGAATTGCAAGTATTATCTCTTCTACGTTTAAATCGGAAACAACATAGGGTATGCGTTTTCTCCCTCCAAAAACTTTTATGCCATAAATACTATTTCCTTTTTTTGAAGTATCGTCATCTATAAAACCAACTACTTCTAAATCCATGGTAGGGTTACCTTGACATTCTTTAAGCGTTAGAACTCCCGCGTCACCGGCTCCTATAATTATAGCTTTTCTTTTCTTTTGAGAAAGGTCAATCTTTGAAGTTTCCCTAATCAAACGCGTAAAAAATCTAACACCTGAAGTAAGCGCCATACAAAGGAAAAAATCAATAATAACTACCGAGCGGGGATAGCCGATAAGGCCATGATAAAAAATTACTGCAAGGAAAAACAAAAACGAAGACGTTATGTTTGCCAATAGTATCTTCCATATATCCCTGATACCGACATATCTCCACAATCCGGAAAACAGACCAAAAAAATAAAACAAAAGAAGTTTTACAAGGATCAATAGCGGTAGTGTTTTTAAAATTGCAGATTTGTGGACAAAATTAATAGAAAACTCAAATCTTATATAAAACGATATAATATACGATAAAACTATAAGAAAAAAATGTATTGTTACTACTATGAATCTTCTATACCTTAGAATAGAATTTTTAATCATAATATATTATTCCGGATTAATATTTTTAACATATTTATAAGAAAAACCAAAAAAAACAATAAACACAAAAAGCAGAACCAATTGCCACCTGATACCTTTATTATACATAAATATAGCTAAAATTCCAAAAAATATTTGTACAACAGAATATAACAATGTTACTTTCCAATGTGGCAAACCCAACTCATTGCACATATATTGATATAGATGCTGGCGGTGCGCTTTGAACAAATTTTCGCCCTTCCTCCACCTGAAATAAATTGTCAAAATTGCATCTGAATAAAATACACATAAAAACATAATAAGACATAAAAATACATTAATAGAAAAAGATAATTTTACTACGAAAACAGCGAAAATAAACCCCAAAAAAATGCTTCCTACATCACCCATAAATACCTTTGCAACAGGAAAATTAAACGGTAAAAATCCTGCACAAGACGCCATTAAAAGTAAACTTATTATAAAAACCTGGTGATTTTCAACCATACTGGACGAAAATAAAGCAAACAGGCCAAATGCAATAAATCCTATAAACGACGCAAGACCGTTTATTCCATCCATAAAATTAAAAAAATTTGTTGTGGCAACGATAAACAAAATAAAAAAAACAGATATCCATAAACCATGTTCGCTTAAAATATTATTATAATAAATAAAAAGAGCGGCGACAGCCAATTGACCCAAAAAACGGTAATTCGGTAGAATTTTATATCTATCGGATGCAAAACCCAGCAAAGCAATTAATATGATTAAAAGGCAAAAAACAGGCGGCATTTTCTTCAAAAAACATACAAAAATAACTGACAAGACAATACCTATTCCGCCAGCTTTTGGTATTGGATAAGAATGCGAACTTCGAGGACCGGGATAATCTATTAAACCTATTTTAGACGCTATTATAGAAATTATTTTTGCCCCGGCGCTGCCAGAAACTATTCCTATAATAATATAACTAAAAATATGTTTCATCGTATATTTTATGCTTCATAAATACTTAACTTTATAAAAGACATATTTGACTTTAACTCTTCTTGTATTGTTTTTCTTTTGTCTTTGGATATGGGATAAAATATCAGCAAGTATATATTTCTAAGACTTAATGCCGAAATCGCTATTATTTTTATCAATAATACTTCTATAAAACTGTTATGCTTTTTATAATAATAATACATACTTGCATTCATAGAGCCGGAAATTTTCCATAATTCCTTTTTAGAACTTTGTCCGATATGATGAACTATTCCAGTCTCAGGAAGAAGATTTATTATCCAGCCTTTCTGTTTTATCCGCAAACATAAATCGACATCCTCGTAATATAAAAAGAATTTTTCATCAAACAACCCGATATCCATAACAACATTTTTTCTCGCCATTAAACAAGCACCGGACACATAATCCACTTTTTGAACTTTATTTTGTACTAAATATGAATTAAAATAAGACTTATAATTTTTGCCCATAAATTTAGCAAAGTATTTCGCTGTAAATTTTGCCAAACCCGGTATGAAATATATTATTTTTTTTAAATTAAAAAACCTCGCGAATTCTGTCCAGATATTAAATGCAAAATTAGTCATCGGCTGGATGGTCATATCCGGCCTCAATAATTTACACCCGGCAACACCGGTCTGCAAATTGGATTCCATGAAATCAATCATTTTCTTAACTATATCATTTATTATTACCGTATCGCTATTTAACAATAATATATATTTCCCTTTACTTTCCCGTATAGCCTGATTATTAGCTTTACCAAAACCATTGTTTACCGTATTTAGAATTAATCTAACTTGCGAAAATTCTTTTTTAACCATCTCCTGACTTCCATCACTTGAATTATTATCAACAACAATTACTTCAAAATTAATATCTCTAATCTGTGTATAAATAGATTTAAGGCAATTATATAACAAATCTTTTGTATTATAACTGACGATAGATATTGACAACAACGGATTAAGATTCATATATCTAACCTATATTTTAAAACTAAACATATCTGTTAATCCTGCTTTAAAATCTCTTATTTTTAGATTTAATTTGCCAATCGTGTCATTACTACAATATACATTAGCCATCATTAGTTTGTCAATAACTCTGAATCTCTTGAGGAAAGATAAAGGAATATATACTTTAAAAACAAATGTTTTTACTGTATCTCTTATCACATTAACCATGTCATAAATTGTTATCGGCGGGGAACTTAATACCAAAGTGTCATTATAAACTTTATTGTTATTTATGCATACTTTAATAGATTGTACGACATCTTTTATATATATCATGCTTTTTTCAGTTTCTTTTTTGAAAATAGGGAAAAAATGATATTTTTGTATAAAATCAATCATTTTTTTCACATTCCCCCTGTCATTACTTCCGCCATATACAGTGGCCAACCTGATAATTGTATAATTAAAATATTTTTTATTCGCACTACTTATATTTTTAATCAATTCTTCTGCCATAAATTTGCTGATACCATATGGCGTATCCGGTTTGCATTCATCTTTTTCATAGTAAATACTATTTTTATAATTTCCGTAGACTGAAACTGTTGAAATAAAAATAAATTGCTTAATTTTTGAATTTGATAAGTTTATAAATTCATCGAGCAGTCTTTTAGTGGCGTTACAATTTATTTCAATATATTCTTCATACTTGGCATTTGGTTTATGAACTACTGCCGCAAGATGAATTATCACGTCAGTATCTATAAGTTCCGTCTTTATCTTATCGTCAATATTGCAAATATCACCCGTTAAAAACTTAAGATCTTTGCCATCGCTTGCAATATCGCCAAACCCGTCTCCCAAAAGAGCGACAATGTTAAATTCCGGTTTATGTGTTAGATTATTATTAGTTAATTCGCTTACAAGTCCCCTGCCTATTGATCCGTTTGCACCGGTAATAAATATTTTCATAATATCTTTTAATTGCACAACTATTTATTTTTTTTAATTTGCCCCGGATCCAGACAGGTAAGATAACGAAGTGTTCTATTATAAATCAATCCACTCCTTTACGTTAGTCGTTGCTTCTTCAAGTTGTTCCATCCGTTCTATAGCAAGCCAGTATTCGCTAAAATTATATGTTATTACTTTTCTTTTTGCTTTCATAAGAGATTTGGCTAAATCCGGCATAGTAAAAAAAGTATCCCGTGGTATAACATTCAAAACTTTTGGATCTAATATGTAGATTCCCGTAGAAATCAAGAAATTGGTGGTAGGTTTTTCAATTATATCGGTTACGACGTTCCCATTCGTACTAAGTGTTCCAAAAGGCAGTTGCCTTACATAATTTTTAGAAGCAATAGTCATTTCAGCGTTGTTTTTTTTATGGTATTTAAACATATCTAAAAAATTTAATTTAGTTATTATGTCACCATTCATTACCAAAAAAGGTTCGTTTAGTCCTTTTATCAATTTTAACGGTCCCGCTGTTCCAAGAACTTTAGTTTCCTGAATATATTTTATCTTTACATTTAATTTGCTGCCGTTTCCAAAATAAGCTTTTATAAGCTCTGCACCATAGCCTATAGCTAGAATTATTTCATTTACTTTTATGGAATGCAATCTTTTAATAATAAGTTCCAAAATCGGTTTTTCTGCAATAGGCAGCAACGGTTTTGGTATTGAAAAAGTAAAAGGTCTTAATCTTGTTCCCTGTCCACCGGCCATTATGACTGCTTTCATATAATTATCCTCATATCTGATATTTATCAGGATCGTAACATTCCGGGTGATTCTTTATCCATTGTATGGTTTTAATCAACCCATTCCGCAATGATATTTCAGGTTTCCAACCGATAAGTTTTTCCGCTTTACTATTACCGCACAGCAGTTGCATAACTTCGCTTTTTTGCGGGCGTTTTCTCTCATCCGAAGATATAATTTTGATATTTTTATTCATAATTGATAATATTATTTGAGCAAGTTCGCCGATAGAAATATCTTTACCTGCACCGATATTTATAACCTGTCCGGTAGATTTTTCCGATTCAGCAATTTTTATAAATCCCTTAACCGTATCAGACACAAAATTCAAATCTCTTCGCGGCGTTGTTGAACCAATTTTTACAACATCTTTCTTTAACGCCTGGATAATAATCGTTGGGATAATTGCCCTGTCTGATTGTCTCGGACCGTATGTATTAAACGGCCTTATTACCGCCACCGGAATATTGTATGTTTTATAAAAAGATTCCGCTATTTTATCAGCAGATATTTTACTTGCTGAATAAGGCGACTGTGCCTGTAAAGGGTGTTTTTCATCTATCGGAGTATATAAAGCGGTACCATAAACTTCAGATGTTGAAGTAACAACAATTTTCTTGATCCTCGCATCTCTTGCAGCAAGAAGTATATTTAAAGTGCCCATTGTATTAACCTCAACTACTTCCCTTGGATTTTGGAATGAATATGGAATGCCAATTAATGCCGCGAGATGAAAAACTATATCTTTCTTTTGCAAAAGCTTTTTTATTACCTCCGGGTCGCGTATATCCCCTGGAACTTGTTCTATTTTTGAGAGAATATTACGGGGCAAAAATTTAAGAGAACCTAAATCATTATATGGGGTATATTCAAGCAAAACCGTAACCTTCGCACCAAGACTGACAAGATACTCGGTTAAATGGCTTCCGATAAACCCGCTTGCCCCGGTAACAACAACTTTTTGTTTTTTCCAATTCATATATTCTCCTTGTTTATAATATTAAAAATTATGAAACAGTATCGGCTTTTACCCAAGCTGCTTTCTGCTTTTTCAATAAAAACCGGTAAAGACCGACTATTGCTGCTGTATTCATAACACAAAACATACAAGGAACATCTAATAAAAAACTTCGGTTTTTAAACAACCATCCAAATAAAGCCGTTATATAAAAAATAATCTGCATTAGAAAAAATATTCCATAAAAATTATTACCAAGCATAAAAATATTACTTGCAAATGTCAGAATTAATAAAAACGGTATCATTAACCTGAAAAATCTATGTGAAAAAAGCTGCCAGAGCAATATTAAATTAAAGTGACTAAATGATTTAATAAAATAATAAAAAAATTGGTATGTACTTGCTAAATTTCTAGCCTTACGCACAAATTCGGCTTTAGGGTTTATAAAAATTTTATCATAAAGTTTAGATTTACTGCTAAAAATCGCCCGGTAACCTTTTTCTACAACTTTTACCGGTACGAACATATCATCTAAAATTAAATCCGCCGGAAGTGTCGTAAATAATTCTTTGCGAAAACCATAAAACGCACCGGCAGCTCCTATCATCGAACCAAAACGCGATTCACTTTCCCGAATAAAATTTTCATACTTCCAGTATAGTCCCATCCCGCTTTCAGGCTGCTCAATTCCGTCTTTTTCATACATCAATTCACCGCTTACCGAACCTACTTTCTGGTCTCCAAAATATTTTGTCAGTTCAAAAAGGGCATTGTGCTCAAGACGCTGCCTGGCGTCTGTAAATACTATTATTTCTCCTTTTGCCTGCGAAACAAGCAAATTTAACATATTGCACTTACCTGTCCGTTTTTCTTCTTTAACAAGTTTAATGGTTCTCTTCTTATCCGGGAAATTACTGATTATTTCGTCAGTTTTGTCAGAAGAACCTTCCGATGAACCTATAAGTATTTCTATCTTCTCGTCAGGATATTCCAGTTCCATCAGAGTTCGCAATTTACTTTCAATATATTTCTCCTCTTTATATACCGCCATTATAATAGATACGGAAGGATATAATTGCTTACATTCTGTTGATTTACTAAAAACAAGTGATAATAAATATATTATCAACGGATATCCTGCATAAGTATAAAAAATAACGACAATTGATACCCAAAATAAATAAATCATATATTTTTAGATTCTATTACTTTTACATAAGCAAAAGCTTTTTCTTTTTCCTGTTTTAAATATATGCTATACTTATCCACTATACCACAAATACAGCTAAATAAGTACAAAAGAGGGAAATAGTTAACATATGGGAATATATTCAAAATAATAAATAAAACAACTAATATTGAAGTACATCCATTAAAAAACATTTTTGATGGTAAATCCTGGGCATTTTTAGCAAGTTTCTGCGATAAGAAAAAAGTTTTTAGGTAAATCCCTATAAAAAACACACCTGCCGGTATCCCAAGCAAAGCAATAACTTGTAAGAAATAATTCGAGGTAAAATGATAAGGTGTTTTTTGATTATCAACATTTATATAATATCCTCCCAAACCTGCAATACTTGGAAAATTACTAAAAATATTTAAAAGCATTTCCTTGTTACTATTCAAACGGTCAGATGCTGATGTATCTATTCCCTTTTCCGGATTATATATGGAAATTATCCTGCTCTTAACAAGACCTAAAATGTTTTTGTTAGCAAATCTAAGATAATTGTTTTTTTGTAATACCATTAGTACAAACAAGGTTATTATTGAAATTATTATAAGAACTTTGAGTATACGGAATATATTTCCTAAATTACGTGATGACAAGTATAAAACTCCCAATAAAACAGCAAGATATATTGTTCTATAAAAAGTAAGCATTGTAATGATTGCACAAGCTATAGTTAATGCAATAAACCACAAATTTCTTTTCTTATATTTATACATAAGTAATATAATCGGTAGGAACATCGGAATAATAAAATCCATCATACGATTGACAGTAACACCGGCTACATAAGCCCTCAAAGCACCAAAAGAAGTGACTTTGACAAAACTTAATATAATATAGCTAACAATACCGGTAACGGACATTAAAAACAAATATTTGCCAAACCACTTGAAAATCTTCTCAAAATCATAGTTATCTTCAATAATCGGAGATAATCTTATCGTGTAATATATAATAAACATCTCAAGAATAGGAAAAGTATCTAATAATAAATATTTCAAGCCATTGCCTTTAATAAAACCGACTATTAATGCAATAATAAAAAAAACAAATAAAACATTCATTAAACTAAGAAGAGTGGATTTCTTAAATTTAAGTTTTCCGTTTTGTTTAAGTGTTAATACCACAAAAGATATGAAAATGATCAAAAGCAAAAAAATACTGCTCGCCGCCAACCTGATAGTCATACCACCTAATGCTCCATGCGACATAAGATAATATATGTATATCGGATTATATGCAACAAAAAAACCAAAAAAGATATATTTCATATTTTTTATATTATACAAAAAAAGGGGGAAATTATCAAAATTAAAACATCACGAGGAGGTACGGGATTCTAAAATTCTCCCGATACCCTCTTTTAGAGAAATTTCAGGAACCCAGTTTAATATTTTTTTTGCCTTTGAAATATCCGCGTAAACACAATCTTCTATCACCCTTTTATCCGAATATTCAATATCCCTGTCAGTAATCATACCGGCAATCTCTTTAACACTGTAGTATTCCCCGGTACCAATGTTTATTATTTCAAAACCATCTAAATTTAAACTCTTTACTATTGCTCCTGCAATATCATCAACATAAACAAAATCTCTTTTAGGAAAGGAATTCCCGAGCACTATTTTATCATTATCCAACTGGCATATAATGTCAGGTATTAATAATCCTGGTTTTTGACCGGGTCCGTAAGCATTAAATATCCTAAGAATTATAGTCGGAATCTGGTATTTATTATTATAAAACCTGCATAAATTTTCACACATCAATTTAGTAACACCGTAAAACGTACCCGGATTAGCAGGCTGGTTTTCTGATATTTTATTTTTTGCATTTCCATATACTGCTGCACTGGAAGGAAAAATAAATTTTGCCTTGTTTTTTCTGCAGAATTCAAGGACATTCAATGTGCCTTCCACATTAACTTTAAAAAACTCATTTTCACTTGCACTTTTTGTTAATCCGGCAAGGTGTATAACATAATTTCCCTCAATCCCTTTAAAATGATTTTTTTGTAAAATATCTTTTCCGTAGGTTTTATCAAAGATGATTACCTCGCACTTGCCTTTGAGAAACTCTATTAATTTTTTCCCGATAAACCCGTCTGCTCCGGTTATTATTATTTTTTCCATCTCGCCCTGGCTCCATCTACCAATTTTTTTATTTTTTTATTTGAAAGATATTCAGTTTCAATAACAGGGTCCCCTTTTTGGAGATAATTATCGTAATTCCTATCTAAAATCTTTATTCCATATTTCTCCGGGTTATCCCATATAGCAGAACCCGGGAAAGGGGTTAATGCATAGAAGTCTGCGGAAGACAACCCTTTCTCTCTCATATTTTCAGCAAATTCAATAGTTTTTCCGGCGCTTTGCTCTGTTTCACCGGGAAGCCCTATTATAAAAAATCCTTTAACATAAATTCCCCGTTTACCTAGTATTTCTATCGCCCTCCTGTTTATTTCCACAGTCGTGCCCTTGTTTATTTTTTTTAAAATTTCATTATCTCCGCTTTCTATCCCTAATGCTACATACCTGCAACCGGTCTGTTTTAATTTTTCTGCAATTTCTTCACTTACCCGGTCAGCCCTCATTTCCATCCTGTATTTCATATCCTCCTGTTTCATTATCTTAATTATTTTCTCAAAATGTTTTTCTTTAATAACAAAGTTTTCATCTAAAATATAAATTGATTCGTATCCCTGTTTTTTTAATATTTTTACTTCTTTTCTGACATTTTCCGAATTTCTAAACTGGACTTTTCTTTCATGACTTGCACAAAAAAAACAATTAAAAGGACAACCTCTTGATGTAATTATTGTAGCAGTTAAAAGCCCGTCTGCATACATCTTATAATCCTTATAATCTAATTTTCCCCTGTTAGGAACAGGGTAATCATTAATTTCAAAAGGTTCATTTATTATTCCAGTTTTACCTTCTTTAATGACTTTTACAATCCCATTTTCCCCGGCACCTACAACTATCGCATCTGCAATACCATCTAAACTATGGGGTAAAGCGGATAAGTGGGATCCACCGGCAACAATTTTTATTTTCGGACTGATTTTTTTGACTTTTTCTGCTATTTTTTTTATCTGGTTAAAACTCGGGGAACTAATAATACTAAATCCTACCCAGGCAGGAGTTTCATCTTCGACTTTTTCTAAAAACTTACTTGTTTCATAATGATTTAAATCAAATACCTGATTCTCTACTCCATTCTCAGAAAGAGCTTTAGATATATACAATAACCCTAATGGAACCCTGTCCCCTGCATTCCATAAAAATTTTTTTTCATCAGGAGAAACTAAAAATACTTTATTAAAATATTTCATAGCTTATGACCTTATCCCATTGTGATGTCGTGTTGTTCAATAATTGAACATTATACAAAAAACTGAATAAATGTCAATGATAAAAATACAAGTGCAGTTATTTATTTCAGACAGGTTTTTATAAGGATATTTACAAATTATAGGTTAGTTTTTATCTTAATAATTCTTTTTTTTGATCTTCGATGTCTTCTACCATTAAATGATGCTGCTGGAGAAATTTAGCTAATTTCGGAAGATCTATTACGTGGTCTTCGGAACTATATTCTTTTTCAAAAGCAGGTTTAAATTTTTCCTTATAACGCAATTCCGGTAAAATAGGGCTTATTGCATAATACTTGCCCCTGTCTATTGTGCGATGACATTCTTCTTCTGAAATTAAAATTTCATGCATTTTTTCTCCGGGTCTGACACCGGTAATTATAGTTTTAATTTTCCGTTTGCCTATCAATGCATGTGCTATATCTATTACTCTGGCCGAATGAATGCGCGGTATATATGTTTCCCCGCGCTTCGCTTCACAAATAGCGTCAAAAATCATATCAACTGCCTGATTCAGGTTTATAAGAAATCTTGTCATATTTTTATCTGTAATTGTTATCGACCTGCCTCTTTTAATCTGGTCAATAAACAAAGGGATAACCGAACCGCGAGACGCTAAAACATTACCATAACGGACACAAACAAATCTTGTTTTCGGACAACGCATATTTGCCTGGATGAATACTCTTTCTTGCATAGCTTTTGACATACCCATAACATTAACCGGTTTACACGCTTTATCTGTGGAAACTCCGACAACAGTTTCAATCGATAAATTATGTTCGCATATAGCGCGTATGATATTTTCCGGACCGGTTATATTGGTCTTCACGGCTTCGTAAGGGAAATATTCACAAGTAGGAACCTGTTTCAATGCTGCTGCATTAATAACAATATCTGCATCCCTTAAAGCAGAAGAAATACTATGAAAATCCCTAACGTCACCGATACGGAATTCCACTAACTCATCAAAGTTATGATATATTATTTCTTCAGTAACAATTCTTTTATGTTTGAATTCCAGACGCATTTCATGCTGTTTTGCCTCATCACGGGAAAAAATAATTATTTTTTTGGGTTTTCCCAATTTATCATCAAGTAATCGGTGTACCAAAACCTTACCAAGTGACCCGGTTCCGCCTGTCACCAAAATCCGCTTGCCTTCAAAAGGTCTCATAAATTTCTCCTTCACGACTTAAGCAAAGCTACCGCTTTGCCGCTACATTAGAATCCTAATACTCTAAATAATACAAGCAACTTAAAAAATTACTTACTATTTTACTCTATATATTTCTTCATACTATTTTTAACAATATAGATTTTTATTTGCAACTATTATTTAGAAATAATTTGTAATTTGGCTTCTTAATACATTAATCACAACTGAAGAAGGACTTGTTTCTTCGCTAAAATCATATTTCGCCTTCCATTCCATATTGGTAATTGTCTCAACTGATTCGGCTATATTCTGCGGATTTATACCTGAAACGATGTGGGCGCCTGCTTCAACAGTTTCGGGTCTTTCCGTGCTTTGTCTCAAGCTGACACAAGGAACTTTATAAAACAGACCTTCTTCAGCAGTTGTTCCCGAATCCGCCATTAAACAAAATGCATTCATACTTAAACAGTTAAAATCGTAGAACCCCAACGGCTCAATTATTCTAATTCCCTTCGGAATAGTAATATTTTTTATTTTACTTTTTGTCCTGGGATGCATAGGATAAATAATTTCTTTTTTAAATTTTTTATACACTAGCCCAAGTCCTTCTATAATAAACCTTAAAGAACCCGCATCATCAACATTTTCTTTTCTATGTAATGTAATTGGAATATATTCTTTGGGTTGCAAACTTAATTTTTTCAAAATATCACTTTTTTTAATTTTACTCTGGAATGCTCTCATTACTTCAAAAGTAGTATTACCGGTTACAAATATTTTTGAAGGATGTATTCCTTCTCTTATAAGATTTTCCCTGTGGTACTGGTTAAACGGTAATAATATATCAGAAATATGGTCAATTAAAATCCTGTTTCTTTGTTCCGGCATCCGTTTATCCCACGCCCTCAGACCGGCTTCCATGTGGAATATTTTTATCTCGCGATGAGACGCCGGTAATACCGACAAACCACTGTAGGTATCTCCCAAAATTATCAACATGTCAGGTTTTACCTTAACAAACAACTCATCACTCTTGCGTATAACATCTGATACTTCTTTGCCATATGAAGACGTATCTATTGCAATATCATAATCCGGTTTCCTTAATTCCAAATCATGGAAAAAGAAATCTTTTAATTCCTTTGTGTAATTTTGGCTTGTATGTACCATGATATGCTCAAAATTACTGGAGTCCAGTTTCTTTAATACTGACCACATTTTAATCATTTCGGGACGAGTGCCCACAACTGTCATTACCTTCATTTTTTTCTCCTGAGATTGTTGCCCAAAGAACACCCAACAATCTCGTTAAATTTTTTCATCTCTATCATTGCTTCTCTAATATCTTTTTTTGTTCCTTTCTTATCAAGGTAAAAATAACCATATTTTGAATCAAGAATTCTCTTTGTATTTTCTTTTGCTTGAACAGGGTTTATGGTAATATTTTTCTTATAAATTTCTTTGAATAAAGCAAGTAATTCGCATTTACTTAATGGCAGATTAGGTGAAAAATGTATAACTTTTGTTTTTTTTATTACATCATTATACATATTTTTTTGCAAAATATCATAGACAAACTCAGAAAACTGTAAAGTTGTAATACCGTTCCATATATTATTAGTATATCCCTGTATTGTTTCACTTTCTTTTTTAGATAAAAACCAATCAAGAAGACCGTGGTTGCCGTCAATGCTGTTACCTATTATTGAACATCTTATATTAAGTACATTGGGAGCGAAAACCTCGCCGATTATTTTAGAAAGGGCGTATTCCCCGATGCCGTCACACTCACAGTTTTCATTGTATACATCCTTATCGCCTTTAAAAACGCCGTCAGTAGACATGTGAATTATTTTAATATTTTTGTCTAAACAAAATCTCTGTAAAAAATATGGGAATATTGCATTAATATAGAACCCTAATTTGAATCTATCACTATCGGTCCTGTCGAGTTCTGTCATACCAATGCAATTTACAACATAATCTATGCCAGATGAAATATTATTGAAGTAATTGTTACCTATATTTTCTCCGCTCATGTTCAGGTAAAACGGTTTATTTTTGTCAAATGGTTGTGTACCAAAAACTGCTATCTTTTTATACTTTAAAAAAGTATAAACCATGTTACCTAGCATGCCATCTTTACCTAAAACCAGCACTTTTATATTTTTCTTATTGTTAGATACTTTCTTCATTTATTTTACCGTCTTTTGAAGATATAATTTTTACTTCCGGCAATGGTATAATAATTTTCCCTCCGTTATTTAAATAATTTTGATTTCTCTTAATTATCTCGTTTACAAAACTCCACGCAAACACAAGAATATAATCCGGTGGGTGCAATTCCATAAACTCTCTTGATTTAATTAAAAAATGTGAACCAGGAGTATAAAACCCTTGTTTAGCCGGTGCATCATCAATAATACAATCCAGCATATTCTTATCTATATCACAATACTGTATCACAGTATTAGCTCTGCCGGAAGCACCATAGCCATAGATTACCTTATCTTCCTTTTTGAGTTTTCTTATCAAATTTATTAAAGTTGTCTTTGTATTTTTAACCCTTTGCGCATAATCTAAATAAGTTTCTACTTTGTCATATTTTTTCCTTAATTCTTCTTTTTTCAGACGAATAGCATCTTCCGAGATTTTTTCTTTTTTCAGACCGCCTTTCTTCCTGACATAATACCGCATGGAACCGGCGTGAATCGGTATTTTTTTAACATCAAATATTTCCATGTCATATATACTAAATAAATTTTCCAGGGCGATTAAAGAATAATAATATAAATGTTCATGATAAATCATATCATACTGTATTTCGTCAATAAGGTTAGCAATATAATGAACCTCAAAAACAAACACACCATCTTTTGACAATAGTTTTTTAATTCCTCTGACAATATCATGAATGTCATATAAATGAGCAAAAACGTTATTTGCAGCAATTAAATCCACTTGACCATATTTGCCTAATATCTTCGCAGCTACTTTTTCAGAAAAAAAATCATTTACTACGATTATATGGGGATTGCTAATTGACTTTACCACATTTTCCGAAGGATCTACGCCAATAACTGTTTTTATCCCGCGTTTTGAAAAAGGATTAAGCAATACACCATCATTACACCCGATTTCCAGAACCGTAGATTTACCTGGGACTAAAAATCTATCAGTTACTTCTTCTGCATATTTTATAAAATGTTCTTTTAGAGTACCTATTGCCGATGAAAAATAAAAATAATTCTTAAATAATATTTCAGGAGATATCTTATTTACAACCTGGAGCGAATAACACTCCCTGCAAAAATATAATTGTAACGGGTATTTTTTTTCAACCGGGAACTGGTCTTCTCTTAAAAATCCCCCGGCAAGAGCAACATCCCCGAAATCTATGATGAGTGACATATTATCGCTGTTACAAAAACTGCAATTAACATTTTTATTCTTCACTGATTTACTCCCCTAATTTAGCATTACTTTTTAAATAAATATCTTAAATATTTATAATATACTTTTGGTGAATATTGAAATTTTGATTTAGAATATTTACTCTCTCTGACTGTTAAAATATAAGGCACTTCTGCATAACTCTTTGAAATCTTAGAAATTTTTTTAACCTCTTCAATTAAATAAGAAAAACCTCTGTCTTCACATTCTATTTGAGATAAAAGACAGGTTTTTACAGCTCTGAAACCATTTGTATAGTCAGTCAATGGTAATCTAAAAAATATTTTAATAATTTTATTACCTATTAAAGATACTATCCATCGATTAAAAGGCACATCCTTAACACCGCCGCCCTTTGCATATCTGGTAGCTTTTATAAAATCAGTACCTTTATTCATTTCTTCAATAAATGGGTAAATATAACTAACATTTTGTGTAAGGTCAGCATCCATGAATAGTGCATAATCATAGCCTTCCTTAAATGCACGTTTGGCACCGGTAAGATTAGCAGACCCATAACCTTTGTTCTTTTCATGTGTCTCTATAATGAACTTATTCAGTTTAGTTGATATATTTTTTAAAATATCACCGGTCTTGTCTTTACTACCATCATTCACAGCTATTAACGCAGTTTTATAACTTAACTTGCTGATAAAATCATGTATAGTAGTTACACATTTTTCTGCATTTGATTCCTCATTATACATAGGAACAACTATACAAAAACTGATTTTTTTACTATCTTTATTTATATCCATATTACATAACCTTCTTAACGCTTTATTTCATACCTCAGCTTTTTTTATGGGCTTTTACTATCATTTCCCCTATAAAGAAAGGCAGTGAAATATCCGTAATATATTTTGGCAAACATTTATATATCGGTTTAAATATACGATAAAACTCCGGACCGAAATTTTGCAACATAGTGAAAACATATGAAACCGGTAATTTTTTTATATGCATATTAAAAGAAATATTTTCAAAACCCAGTTCTTTTAATTTCAGCTTTATACTCTTTTTTGTAAATATATGTATATGCTCTACCGGTGCGAACGGCGGCCACAATTTGCCCATAATTTTCGCAAAAAGCGAAGCACTATTGGGAGTTTGTATTAGCAATATTCCACCCGGTTTTAAAAGTTCGGATGAACGATTAAGTAATTTAGCCGGATCTAACACATGTTCAACCACTCCTAAAAGAGTTATAATATCAAATTGTTTTTTTGGAAAAATATTTTCATAAACATCTGCTTTCAAAACACGGCCTGATAATTTTTCATTGGCTATTTCTACTGCTTCTGTCTGTAATTCCAACCCATAAACATCAGCTCCGCGTTCACGAAGAAGATATAAAAATTCCCCGGTAAAACAACCCACATCTAATACGCTTAAACCCGGAAGTTTTAATCCATGTTTCCTAAGTTCAGATTCAAGAACATTAACAAAACCCTTATATATAAATATATATTGATCTGAATATTCTCTAAGTAACTGATAATTACCCTCTATAAATTTCTTTGCATAATGTGTTTCAATTGTTATATCATCCGGTAAGGGATAAGTTGAAACTAAACCACAATTTACACATCTACAATAAACATATTTATGATACTCAAAAATAAACTTTTGGTTCTTGTTACATATCTTACAAGTTGCATCATACCGACCCATCTGTCTTCCTCCTATTGTTCAATTATACTAAAACTCTCAATTAGATATGGATATTCACCTTTTGGTAACGGATATAAAGGTGTCGGATACCAACAATTTACACCATTGTAAAAAGGGACTACTGAAAGAAAATTGTATTGCCTACTTAATTCACTCACTGGTACTTCTATTCTTATCTCCTCTTTCCTGCCGGACATTACACGTCTTTCCTTTATCACAACATTATTTAGATAAAATGCCATATCTACCTTATTGATGTTACCAGGTTTGTTCTCCGGATTTAATGTCACCACAAACCGCATTACAACTTGCTTTATTTTTTTCCTTTTAGGTTTATATATTAGAATATTTGATACCCACCCTATATCATTAGGCCGTATTCCAAGCGGTGTCGCTTCCCAGTTGTTTATAAATATACTTTTATATTTATTGTAATTCACTGCTGTTATCTCTTGCCATGACGGATTTACACCAGCCATTGTTCTCTTTGGAAGCGCATAGTACAATTGCCTATCTTTAAAACCTTGATATAATTGTAAATTAGCTATATCTCCCAATATAAACCTCAAATGATATTTTGTAAACACAGGAACTAAATTAAAATATTTATCAATCTCTTTATCAGTTATGTAAAACATTGAAGATTCCTTTTCTCGATTCTTTGAATCTAAAAATGCCGGTAAAACATACTCTGAATTTAAAGATATTGTTTGCGAACTTAGACAACCGCTAAATCTATCATCACCTGTATCACGACGGGTATATTCAAGCCTGTGAAATATCCCCAAAACATGTTCTTCGTACATATGTGTCCTTACGGTAGTACCCGGTATTAGCTCATTGCGATAGAAAGACATCATTTTTTCCCAATCATCGCGGCTGCGATAATCGCATAAACGATAATTTATTATTATATTCCAGGAAATCGATGTCACAAGAAATACCAAAAATATTTTCATATTATTCTTCTTCACAAAAATCCATAAGTATTGTAGTTTATTTCGGACTTTTTGCTCTTCTATAATCCGTTTTCTTAAAATAGAAATAACTATGCCTACGATACTAAAAGACAATATAATTATTGATGGGAGTTGATGACCTGTTAGTATATTGTCACCTTTTGGAAGTTTAAGATATGATATATCAGTACAACTAAATAATATATTACTAAATAATGCAATCAACAGATACCAAGTAATTATGCTACTTTTCTTATATATCAGCAATATAAACAGACCCAACCCACCTATAATAGCATACAAGTAACCATATCCGTAATTTAATAGTTTTCGATATGTATGAAAATGAGATCTGATAGTGGGCATAATTCCAGCATTTTTAACAAGGTTTACAAACCCATTACTCGCTTTCATTTGAGGAGCATTACCTGTAATATATCCAAAAAATATTTTTAAATTGTTCCTGTTAATTGTAATTTCTTCTTTAGTTTTAAATACAACCCGAGCATAATAATTAGGACTTTCCTTTAAAATCAATGGAGTATATAAAACAATAAATACTAAGCTTAAAGATAAAACAATGTCTACTATTTTCTTTAAATTAAATCTGTGTGTTTTCCAATACCATATTGTCGCCAAAATCATAATAAAAAGCGAACTCATTGCATTTGTCATATGAGCTATCGGCGCTAAAAAAGCAAAAACTATCAAATTGAAATATGACTTATAGTCAGATTCATTTTGTAAATTTATTATTGCAAATAATATTAAACATTGAAATAATATTGATACCGAATAATCTTGCGCAACCACACTGTAATTCCACACCGTCTGGGTTGTCGCCATTACGAGTGCTATTAACATTGCTGATGTTTTATGTTTTGTATAATTGTATAATGCCCCTGCAAAAAAACTTATCCCGATACTCGAACAAAACACTCCGAATAAATTCGCCTTATACATAAAATTGCCCACAGGCATTAACTTACCGAACCAATAACCCAAAAATATCATTATCGGATATCCGGGAAAATGTACATCCTGATACAAGTATTGAGCTAGCTGTATCTCGTAATTATCACCACCGATAAAACCTGTACATACTGTTGCAAAATATAGCATCACTAATATTACATTGGTCGTCAATATTACTTTAAATATGTTAAACTTCTCTATATCTAAAAATAAATTCTTACCATAAAAGACAAAACCTAATATAATTATAGCTATTATTACATAAAGTATTAAATATATGAACGGTGTTATAAAATTGTACGGTTTCTCCATCGCACTTAGTATCGTTCCAGCTATATGCCCCCAAATTGGCGCTGTTACCCACTTTATATATGCGTTATTATTTAATTCTGTATCTTTTTTAACACTTGCAAAATTCTTTATTAGTAATTTATTTTGTTCTATAACCTTATTAGATTTATCTTTTGAATCTGATGCCAAATAAATCGACACCGCCTGTTTTACTTTTATGTTTACAACGAATCTATCGGTTGGTTCTGCGAGAAATGATTTATATTTTTTCTCTTTATATTCATGATCTCCAAAAAATACTGTATAATATCTCTTCCTATTTAGATCCTTAGGAAAAACTTTAACTTCCATCACCTCATTTATTATCAGACTATTTAAACTAATTGTTGACTGCAATATTTGATATACTTTTATCTCCATTGGGTTTTTTGATTTATAATTATCACTCTCAAGAAGTAAGGAAATCCCATGTATTTTCCAACTTTCAGTTAAAGGTTCCATAAGAAACCAATTATCTTTACCGACCAATAAATCTAACTTAACTTCATCACTTTTGACTGGTTTTGCTGTAATATAGTTATTTACAGATAGAAATAAAACAACTGTAACTACCAAAACACTTAACAACTTACAATATTTTTTAATCATGAATGCTTAAATCTCCTTTTGAATATTATTTCCCTGAATTGTTAATTATATCTTTTTACTAATGCCTTTTCAATGATAAAGCAGAATAATATATAAATAATATATCGACAATCCTTTTTGCTGTCTTGCCATCCCAAAATTTTGGAATTTTACTCTTTTTAGGAGTCATTTTACTTAATAAATCACTCATATTTTTCTGTAATTCATCAATATTAGTTAACTTATTAGTTCCTTCAGTAATAGTAACAGGCCGTTCCGTGGAAGGTCTTATTGTAAGGCAAGGAACCTTTAAAAAAGTTGTTTCTTCCTGAATACCTCCGGAATCCGTCAAAATAAATCTTGCATTTTTAGTAAGGCAAATAGAATCGTGATATCCCAGCGGTTCCGCAAGTATAATATTGCGACTATTTTTCAATTTATCCATTAAACTAAACTTTAACATATTTTTCTTTGTACGCGGGTGGACAGCAAATACAACAGGTATTTTACCTGAAAGATAAACCAGCTCTTTTACAATTTTTCCCAGATTTTCCTTACTATCAACATTATTCGGACGATGAAGTGTGACATAAACAAAATATTTTTCCTTTAGATCCATCTTCAAGTGTGTTTTCTGCGCCAGTGCCTTGTCCAAATTTGCAATTAGAGTATCAATCATTATGTTTCCAACCATTTTAATTTTTTTCTTATCAATTCCCTCGCGAAGCAGATTTGCATTTGCATCAGGAGAAGGTGTAAACAGTAAATCAGAAATTGAATCAGTTACTACCCGGTTTATTTCCTCGGGCATACTCATGTCAAAACTGCGGAGACCCGCCTCAACGTGCGCTACTTTTATTCCCATTTTACTTGCTACTAATGAACAAGCCATCGTAGAATTTACATCTCCAACTACAACTATCCAGTCTGGAAGATATTTAAGACATACTTTTTCAAAACCAATCATTATTTTTGCTGTTTGAACCGCGTGTGATGCCGAACCAATCCCGAGATTAATATGAGGTTTTGGCAAATTTAACTCTTCGAAAAATATTTTATCCATTGACCTGTCATAATGCTGACCGGTATGAACTAAAATATGCTCTATTTTATCCGCTCTTTTTGCAAATTCAGCAGATAACGGAGCAATTTTCATAAAATTCGGTCTTGCACCAACAACACTTATAATTTTAATTTTTTTATTCATATAAATCTTTTATATTTACTTTCTACAATATAATTACCGATTGCCAAGATATCCACATTTTTTCTTAAAAAAGATTTTATCGCATCTGCAGGCGTGCAAATTATCGGCTCTTCATGTGCATTAAAACTTGTATTTATCAATAGTGGTAATCCTGTTATTTTTTTATATTCTTCTATTATTTTAAAATAACTTGCATTTATATCCGGAGAAATTACCTGCGGACGGGCTGTTTTATCTACATGACAAATTGCCGGTGCAAGTTTAACACACTTTTCTGTGGCATCAAACGTAATAGTCATAAAATCTGCTGCATGTTCTGATTTATAAAACTTGTTAAAGAAATCGTTAGTTTCGTCAGAAAGTATAACCGGAGCAAAAGGCATAAATTCCGTCCTGCACAATCTTTTATTCAGCCAATCGTTTACCGTAACATCTGTAGACTCTACCAGGATACTCCTATTCCCAAGCGCACGCGGTCCATACTCCATTCTTCCGCTAAAACGACCTACAATATATTTATCTGCAATATAGCGGGCAATAACTTCTTCTATATTTTCATAATAATTATACTTTAAATTAAATTCTTCCAAAATCGTCTTTATTTCTTCATTAGAATACTCTGGACCAAAATAAACATCATGTATCTTGAAAGGCATAAATTTCCAACCTTTCTTTTGTAACTCCTCTGCCCAGACAACAAACGCTCCTCCTAAGGCTGTTCCCCCGTCACCCATATCAGGGTGAATGAATATATCTTCAACTACCGGCAATTCCGATATCTTTTGATTTAATTTAACATTAGAAAACACACCACCTGCCAATGCTACCTTACTTAATCCGGTATCTTTAACCATTTTTTCAACATGTTCAACAACACAATCTTCCAATCTCTTCTGGGCAGCTGCAGCTATATTCTCTCTTGAGCATTTTTTTAATTTTTTTGAAAAATAATCTAACAATAAATTGGTCATTTGGCTTCTAAAATATCTACCCCAAATAAGTCTAAAAAACCATTTAAGATTCTGAAACAAGGTAAAATTATAATTTAACCCTGTAGAAAATGACTTTTTATCTTTAGAAAGAGTAAGGGCATTAGCCATAACAGGATAGCATATTTCAGGATTCCCGTATGCTGCAAGACCAGTGATTTTTCCTTCATGCCGGTGTCTTTTGAATCCTAAATACTTCGTTACTGCTGAATAAAACACTCCGGGAGAAAATTTAAGATGTGTCTCGCAAATCCGGGAAATCAGCCCGTCCTTTCCTGAATTTACTGTACCACTTAGCCCATCCCCTGAACCATCTATTGTCACTAATAAGCAGTTATTAAATCCTGAAGTATAATAAGCACTAGCGGCGTGAGCCAAATGATGTTCCACATCTATTAACGGGCACTGAAAACCCATTTTTTTCAAAGTGTTTTCATATGCCTTCCTTGAATAATTTTCATTCTCATTGGAGACTTTCTTTGTATGAAATAATAATCCATGTTTTACACTTTGCCTGATAAATTCTTTTAGTAGAGAAAATAAAGAAAGTTCATTAGCCACATCAATATTACTATTACCGGTTAAAATCAAATTGGTAAAAAAGGGGTGCCCTCTTAAATAGTCCTTAAATGCAATTGTTACAAAATCAACATCTTTGGGTTTAATATTACCTATTTTCAGACATTCCCTAATAGCGAGATAAGGAAAACCCAAATGCTGTTTTTTCCGCGTTAACCTTTCTTCCGCTATAGCGGCTATTATCTGGCCGTCTTTAATGAGTCCTGCCGTTGAGTCATGCGCACAATTAAGACCTAAAATATACATTATTTTATACTTCCTTTCTTAATATCTGTTAAGTTATTACATTTTGATAACATCAGTATAAGATTGAAGAAATTTATGTCATCAACATTTTCTTTGCAATTTCATTGATAATGTTAAATTTACACCAACACAATTTAATAAATTAAACGGGAAAAATCTTTTCTTTAACATAGTGAACTTTTGTCCTAAAACATCTATCAGTTTATATGTGTCGTTACAATGTTCTATTTTAGAAACTTTATCATAATCCATATTATATTTGCGAGAATTAATCTTTGAAGTAGTTATTGCTCTTAAGGTATCTCTTAGCCACCCGCCTTCGCACGGTAAACCCATATATAAAAATCCTTCTTTATTTAAAATTCTTTCTGTTTCGATTAAAGCCTTATCAAGATAATACATGTGCTCTAATACATGCAACATCATAACATGTACCAGAACTTCATTCTTAAAAGGAAGCGAATATAAATCTCCCTGCAAAAGAATAATTTCTTTATATTTTTCTCTGCATTTAAGCAAAGCAATTTCATTTATATCAAATCCAATTACGTTATTTAATCTTTTAAAATACTTAAAATGGTCTCCTATCCCGCAACCTAAATCTAAAACCCATTCTTTATCACTTATTTTCTGCTTATTAAATATTTTGGCAATCCACCTGTGCGTGGATTCATCAATTATCTTATGAAATATACCCCGAGATTCAAAAACTCCCGGAAATATTGACTGCCATTTAATGTAATCCTCATTTTGATATACAGGAGGTAATGCTGTTTTTTTTGAAGGCAATATCTTTAGAATACCGTTTTCGAAATTGTATTTTCTGTTGCAATAAGAACAACTTAATTGGTTCTCAGATATTAGCACAATATCATGTCCGTCATCCGGACAACTTAATAACAGCAATAAATCTGTAATTTTGTTCACCACAGGATTTCCTCTTTTTCTATTTTAACTTCTCCATTTTCCAAATCCAATACTCTGGTAATTTCCATCGGTTTTGATTCATCATTAATCTGAATCGTAATTTTTTTACGCTCAGCACGCGTATTACATCGATATAAACCTTTGGAATAACCATAAATGGGAGAATAAGATTCAGATACATGTAATTCTTTTATATTAGATTTTCCAAATCCTTTCAAAATATCATTTATGGTTATCTTATTATCAAGAAAAGAAATTGTGCGCTGTAGCACAAAAACGCTTTTTTTTAAATCAGTAATAAAATATTTCCTTAACATTTCTTTAATAAATGTACGTAAAAAAGCTAATGGTGAAATCACATAAAACACAAATCGTGAAACAATCATTTTAAGCGGAGTCAATACTTTATTCATTTTTATATAACAAAAATTAGCACTAATTACTAACTTATTTTCATCCATTTTTACCTGCAAATCCGAATTATATTTATTACTTGAAACAATATATTTACCCATATTGCCAACCCAACCTAAATCTATAACGTCAATTGATTTATTTTTTAAATTGTAAGCTTTTAAAACACCACCTTTTTTTGAAGAAACAACCGAATAATATGTTTTTGTTTTAACAATCAAAAGACCGGATTCTTCAAAATGTTTTTTAAAATCTACTTCACTCTGAAACGGAAGACTTACGTTGTCAGAAGAATCATCATCTGTAAATAAATACGCCTGTAAATAAGAAATAAATAAAAAACACAATAGATTTGCGTCATCACAAGAAGAAGGCACAGGTGTCCGCATTGATATTATTGCATTATGATGCATACAAATAATCGCTTTTGCTAACTTATTTCCGTTTGCCATAATTTCAAGAGCACTTGGTAAAACAAAAGAAGTTTCCCTGCTCCCGTATTCCCCGCCGATAGAACCATCCGGGTGAACAAAATAGCTGATAAATTCTATTAAACGTTCTATTGCCGGTAACACAGCCTTATCATTGCTAAGCCTGTAATAATTCGCTAAGAAATAAAGAGTTACTGTTGAATATCCTATATCTGCACTACCGTATTCCGGGAACCAGCCTTCTTTTGACTGGTTGGAAACAAAATCTGTTAACATGGCAGCAGCTCTATTTTTATTTTTTTCATCATTGTCAAGAGTATACATCTTATAAAATGCCGCTATATTTCCGGCGCTGTGATTACTAATATTTAATTCACCTTTTTTATAATTCCACGTAAACTCTAACGCTTTCTTCATTTTATCGAAAATCAGATTTCTTGTAATATCATCCATCTCATCTTTAAAAATATCATATGCTTCAGCTATGAAATATAAAGAAAACGCAGTACCCGGCTGGCTATGTTCATATGGATAAGCTTCGTCAAAAGAACCGTCATCATGCTGAATTTTTGCCCAATACAACATACTTGCTATACACCATCGCTTTATATCCGTATTTTTAAACCATATATTATTTTCATCACTTATGTAGTATATTAAAGCCAGGCTAAGTGTTGCATATTGTGGAATTATAGACGAAAAATCTTTGGTCAGGTAATTCCAATACTGCCTGTCAAAACACCCGTAAGTCGGTGACTCGAATACCCTGTCCAACTGTCCTAAAAGCCTGGGAATTTGTTCTAATACTAATTTAAGATATATTTCCTTTCTTTTCATAAATTATTTATTCAACTAATTGAAAAAAACTAAAAGCAGCAGAACACATTCTTTTAAATTCTACAAAACTATCAATATTTTTTAAATGCCGTAAAATCATTCTTATATTTAAATATGAATCTTTATACGCTTTTCTATAAAGGTAAAGTAATTTATTTTTGTTCAAACCATAAGGTATGAAAGTAACTTTATGTGAATAGGCTAAATCACTAAATTTATTATATGAAAAAGTCCCGTATTCATTAGCTTTCTCCCACATTTCCGTGCCGGGAAACGGAGTCATCAGGGAAAATGCAGGATAATCAATGGGAAGGGATTTGGCATAATTAATTGTTTCACAAATTGTTTCTTCAGTATCCAATGGATTACCAATAACAAAAAAAGCCTGAATTTTTAAGCCAACGTCCTTTGCCCAAATACACACTTGCTTTCCTTGTTCAAGAGTTATTCCTTTTTTAAGAACATCCAATACTTTTTGATTGCCACTCTCAAGACCAGGTCTTATCATCCAACAACCACGTTCTTTGATATCTTTTAAAAAATTCTTATCCTTTATAGTATTTACTCTTAAATTGCAGGTCCACGGTATAACAATTCCTCTTTTTTTAAGAATATCAAATATTCTGATAATCCTGCCTTCATTTAAGTTAAAAGTATCATCATTTATTTTTATTTCCTTAACACCAAAGTCATTTACTAATTTAGTTATTTCATCGGCGACATATTCGGCACTATGAAATCTTACAGTTTTACCTAACGGTGTCTGACAAAATATACATTTATACGGACAACCGCGTGAAGTAAAAATATGGGCAACCGGCTGTTTCTTATAAAGCATGATTTTTTCATGATAATTCTTAATATCAGTCAAAAGATGTCGAGCAGGGAACGGTAACTCATCAAGATTCTTTATCGGCTGGACAGGTTCATTCCGAATAATTTCCCCGTTCTTTTTATAAACAAGTCCTTTAATATTATCAAAATTATTACTTCCGGATTCCAAACATTTTACAAGATCTAAAAAACTGTATTCGCCCTCACCGATTATTCCAAAATCAAAGTATTTACATTTAAGAGTGTCTTTTCCATAACCGGAGATATGGGGACCACCAATTGTAATATATATTTCAGGATATTTTTCTTTAATGTCTTTGACTGTTTCCACTACAATATCTATACTCAAAGTTGTCGCATAAAACCCGATTATATCAGGAATATTTTTGCCAATTATATCAAGTATATCTTTATTAGACATACATTTCAGGTTGGCATCTATAATATTAACTAGATATCCTTCTTTTTCCAGCACACCTGCAATATAACAAAGCCCCAAAGGAGGCATAACAGCGCCCAAACGCTTAAAATTTTTACCATACGATATTTCCTGACTTAAATATGGGTTAATTAACAGTATTTTCATAATCTGTCTTTAGAATTATTTCGTCAGCTCTGCAACACTATAATTTAGATTTTTCAAAAGACTTGGTATATTAATAGGCTTAAACCACCATATTATAACACCTGTAAGTATATTTAAAATAAACATTAAAAGAAATAAAGCAGAAAAAGCCAGGGATTGTTCTTTACTAATAGCCACTGTTGAAAAAACAGTAATAAAAACCGCATCCCGCGTTCCTATGCCCAGCATACTTATAGGTAATAAATTCAAAACGGTAGAAATTGATATTCCCACTACCAGATAAATAAAAGGAATATTAATATTGATAACTTTTGAAAGAAAATATGACTGTATATAGTATGAAAACCACGCTATGACGGTTAAAAAAAAACATATAATAATGCTTTTTTTACCAAATAATGATGATTCATATCTTATTTTTATGATAATATTTTTTAATATTTCACCTAATTTCTCATTTAAAAAACGTCTTATTACATTTTTCAAGAACATCCAATTTTTACAAATCATATAGATAAATATTGTTATAACCAATAAAAAGACCAGTAAAATTATTAACTGATTTTGAAATAACGATATAGCCATAAATAAGCAAATAATTCCAAAGATAATAAGAAAAATCATATCATAAACCCTATCAATGAAACTGCTTAATATAGACTTTGAAAGAGAATAACCTTCTTGTTTTAAATATAACGCTTTGCTGAAATCACCGATTCTTCCAGGCGAAATCAACCCGAAGGCAAATGAAACAAGATATATATTGAATAACCTTATTAATCCAATATTTATTTGTTGTATTTCTAATATTTTCTGCCACCTGTATGCCCTTATAAGAATCGCAATAAAATTTATGATTATTGCTATTATTAGCCATTTTACTTTAAAATTGATAATAAGTGAAAATACTTTCGTTATATTGACAAACCGTATCAAATATACAATTAACAATATTCCGATAAATCTGGGAAAATATCTGACTATTTTTGATACTACTATACCATATTTCATAATTAAACAATTTTTTCACCTGTTAACATTTGCTTTGTCTTACAATCTTATTTATCTTACTTTCTAATTTAACCATATATTTATACATATCTCTATTCTGGTTAGCCACAAAACAAAAAACCAGTATTTGAATACCGATAAGAATTAATAAAACCATTAGAAGCATGATTGGTCTGCCACGCACAGGTATTCCTTGAAAAAGTGACAAATTAATAAGATATAATCCAATTATAACACCGGCAGTTATAAAAATTGCACTAACAGTTCCTAAAAGAATTATAGGCGATTCACCAAAACTAAATAGCAAATGACTGAATATTATCTCTTTTGCGTTAAAACTGGATTTCCTTTTTTTCTCCCCTTTTTTTGATTTTTTCCACCTTAATATAGCCGGAATTTCTCCTATTTTATAACCTAATGCATTTGCCTTGGAAATAATTTCAAGATGTATTTCTTTACCCTCGGAATCTAAATCCAAAGATTCTATAACTGCCCGTCTATATCCTCTAGTCATTCCGGTCAGCATACTTAAATTGCCTGAAAAAGATAATGACAGTATTTTATTTCCTAAACGGCTTAAAAAAGCTCTTTTAAGCGGGACATTCTCCAATCTACCGTCTTTTAAATACGGGGAAGCAATAACTATGTCTAAATCGCCGACGTCTAAACGTTCTTTTATTTTGAAAATTATATCAGTTCCCCAATTTAAATCAGATTCTGTTGTGATAATATAATCACCTTTTGCATTTGCAAAACCGATTCGCAGAGCAAAACCCCGGCCACGATTTGTCTGGTATGAAATCACACGGGCATTTTTTATACCCGATAAGGTTTCTTCAGCTTTTCGACGTGAATCATCGGTACTTCCATCGTCTATAACTAAAAGTTCCCAATTATAAGAAGTTTTTTTTAATATATTCAATACTGATTTCATATTTTCAGAAATATGTTCTCCCTCATTATACATAGGCAGAATTATGGTCATACTTATTTTTGAATCATTTTCCATTGAAGTGCCTCCGAATTTGGTTTATTCGATTTCATCAACTCTTAAACTCTTAATCAGATACGGATATTCACCTTTTGGCAGTGGATATAAAGGTGTCGGATACCAGCAATTTACACCATTGTAAAACGGTACTATTGAAAGAAAGTTGTATCGCCTGCTTAATTCACTCACAGGTATTTCAATTGTTATCTCCTCTTTCTTGCCAGACATTACCCGTCTTTCTTTTATCACGACATTATTCAGATAAAATGCTAAATCCACTTTATTGATGTTACAACCAGGCTTGTTCTCAGGATTTAATGTCATTATCAACTTCATTACAACCTGCTTTACTTTTTCCCTTTTAGGTCTATATATAAGAATATTTGATATCCACCCTATGTAATTAGACCGTATTCCAAGTGGCGTCGCTTCCCAGTTGTTTATAAATATATTTTTATTCTTGTTAAAATTCGCTGTTGTTATCTCCTGACCCACCGGATTTACTCCGACCGCAGTTGCCTTCGGAAGCGCATAGTACAGTTGCCTATCTTTGAAACCATGATATAATTGTAAATTAGCTATGTCTCCCATTATAAACCTTAAATGATATTTCGTAGGTATCGGAACTAAATTAAAATATTTATCTATCTCTTTATCTGTTATGTAAAACATTGAAGATTCTTTCGCACGATTCTTTGTATCCAAAAATGCCGGTAAAACTATATCCGAATTTAAAGATATTGTTTGTGAACTTAAACAACCACTAAATCTATCATCACCTGTATCACGACGCGTATAGTCAAGTCTGTGAAATACTCCTAAAACATGTTCTTCGTACATGTGTGTTCTTATTGTAGTACCAGGTATTAGTTCATTGCGATAGAAAGACATCATCTTTTCCCAATCGTCGCGGCTACGAAAATTACATAAACGATAATTCTTTATTGTATTCCAGAAAAACAGTGCCACAAGAAATACCATAAATATTTTCATATTATTCTTCTTCATAAAAATCCATAAGTATTGTAGTTTATTTCGGACTTTTTGCTCTTTCATAAGTTGATTTCTTAAAAAATAAATAACTATACCTACAATACTAAATGATAATATAATGATAGATGGAAGCTGATGTGCTGTTAATGCATAATCCAGATATTTAAACTCATAATAAAAAAATTCAGTGCAGTTAAATATAATATTTCCAATAAATGTAAATAATAAATACCATATAATCATATTTCTTTTTTTATATACTAACAGTAAAAGTAAACCTAAAACACTAATAAAGATAAGCATGTATCCGTATCCATATCCTAATATTCTCAAATAACCAGAAAAACCTTTTATAATGATATAGGAAATTCCTTTTTCACTAAATTTACCAATAATCCCAGAACGTCTATTTGTACCAGGACCGTTACCTGTAATATATCCAGAAAATATTTTTAAACTATTTGTACTGATAACTATATTTTCGTACCCTGTGTTTTTTTCAACAAACTGGTTTTTCCAGTCAGTATATTTAACAATTTGTGCATAATTAGTAGGATTCTCAATTAAAGCCAACGGTGTATAAAGAATTATTATTATCGTACTTAACGATAAAACAATGTATAGTATTTTTTTAATATTAAACCTGTGGGTTCTCCAAAACCATATTGTCGTCAAACCCATTATAAAAAGTGAACCTATTGCATTTGTCATATGGGCTATCGGCGCTAAAAAGGCAATTACTATCAGATTAAAATATGACTTGTATGTAGGTTCCTCTTGTATATTTACTATCGCAAATAACAATAAACATTGAAATAATATTGATACCGAATAATCCTGTGCCACTACACTATAATTCCATATCGTCTGAGTAGTCGCCATTATAAGTGCAATCAATATTGAAGATGCTTTGTGTTTTGTATAATTATATAACGCTCCGGCAAAAAAACTTATACCTATACTTGAACAAAATACGGCAAATAAATTCGCCTTGTACATATAATTTCCTACAGGCATCAACTTACCAAACCAGTAACCCAATAATATCATTATCGGATATCCGGGAAAATGTACATCCTTATACAAATACTGTGCCATCTGTATCTCATAATTATCGCCGCCGAGAAAACCTGTACATACTGTGGCAAAATATAGTATCGCCGTTATAAAACCTGTAATCAATATTACAGAAAATATATCCCTCTTCTCTTTTTCTCTGATTAATCTCTTGCCATAAAACATAAATCCTAATATAGCTATTGCTATTATTTCAAAAAGTAAAAGATATATAAACGGCATGATGAAATTATACGGCTTTTCTATGTCACTTAGTATTATTCCTGCTAAATTTCCCCACATCGGCGATGTTACCCATTTTATATATGCGTTGTTATATATGCTACCAATCATATCTTGGTTTTTAACACTGCTCAATCCTACGTTAAACCAATAACCACCTTCACCTTCTTTGTTCATTTTACTATCTTCTATTTTGGCCGCAACTACGTCACCTTGTACAAAATATCTGCCACTGTTTATATAAGGCATTTTACGACTTATGCTGCCAGACGATGTAAAAAAACCAAAATAATCACCTTCTTTAACAACAATTTCTTTACTGAGTTTAAAGGAATTTAAACCAACTTTAGCCGTAAATAATTCAGATTCACCAACAAGCAACCAATTGTCATTGTCACGACTCCATATTTTTAACCTTACTTTATTGTCAGGTACAAGAGAATATATCTCAAATATATCTAATTTAGTGTCTATTGTTGCTCTTTTTTCCAAATCTATTATGCTGATTCCTTCTTTAGAATATCTAATATGGTCCGAAGCAAGACCTTCACTTAATTCATAATCAATTTCTTCATTTGAGAAAACATGCAACCAGTAATCACCTGCAGTATCTTTTGTTATCATGTCTTTTTGTATTTTACTTAATACTTTAACAGGTCCTTTAATATAACCCTTGCCGATCCTTGTATATGGTAATGTTCGGCTTATTTCACCAGCTAAAGCAATAAATCCAATATAATCCCCTTTTGTAATAAAAATAGGGTTTTTAAGTTTAAGTGTGTTGAAACCCTTTCCAGCCGTTAATACCTCGGATTCTTTTATCAACAACCACCCATCATTTTCTTCCCGCCAGATATTTAATTTTATTTTATTATTACCGGACTGACAATGAACTTCAACAACTTGTATCATCTTATTTTCGTTTGCCTTTTTCCCAAAATCTATAATAGAAAATCCCTGGTCGCCTTGAGAACAATCATCCGGCATACCATAATTAGGAATATTCCATTTATTTTCATCCGGAACCCCTATTTGTCCTAAAATAATATTATCCTTTACTATTCGGAAATTCAATTGTTTTGTTTTTTCATAATTAAAGTTAGAATAAATTGAAACAGGTTGAGCCGGTATGATATTAATAAGGAATCTATCTTTAGGATTTGCGTCAAATGGTGCGTAGTTATTGGATAGACGTTCGTCCTTGCTTTCATCCTTAAAAAAAATCGTATAATATTTTTTTTTGCTAAAATCACGCGGATAGACAGTTGCTGATTTTAACTCATAAAGAGAGAAATCATATTTATCGGGTGCGGGTAAGATTTTAAAAACTTTTATTTGCAGCGAATTCTTTGATTTATAATCTCGACTTTCCAACATCAATGATATACCATGTATTTTCCAATCTTCCGATATTGGCTCTACTGAAAACCAGTTATCGCTATTTACTGATAAATCTAATTTAACCTCGTTATTCGTTTCAGGTTTTTCCAAAGCAAATATGGAGTTAAAAAGAAAGCATAAAATTAAAATAAGTAATGTTCTTAAATGTATAATTCTATTTTTTACTCTGGATACAAACATATTTTAAAACCCCCATAGTTTCCTGCGCACATTTTTCCCAAGAAAACATATCCGCTCGTTTCTTTCCTTTCCGAATCATCTGATCTCGTAGATTATTATCTGAAAGAACACTTTTCATTGCTGTTTTTAATTCTTCCTCATCTTTAGGATTTTTTACAATATACCCTGCATCTCCGACAACTTCATCTAAAATAGATGCTGTTATTACCGGGATACCTGCTGCCATAGCTTCTTTCAGCGGAATACTTTCGCCTTCATACAGAGAAATATAAATAAAAGCAGAGGCATTACTGTAAAAACTTGTCATTTCGTTTTCAGGCAAATACGGAATCCACTTTATATTTCCTTTCGCATTGCTATTTTCAATCTCTTTTTCTATGTCAATATACGGATAACTTTTGTTTTGTCCAATGATAACCAAACTTGCATCTTTATATTCTTTATTCAACCTGCTAAATGCCCTGATTATTATATCCTGTACTCTCCTGTTAATTATCAGCCCAACGCAAAGAACATATTTGTCCTTTATACCGTATTTTGAAATTACATGTTTAGTATTTTCTAAATTGTTAATATTTTTAAATTTGTCTTCTGCGGCAAGATATATGACTTTTACTTTACTTTCCGGCACTTTATAATATTTTACAATATCGTTTTTATCAAAATTAGATGCCGTTAAAACAACATCAGCTTGTTTTGAAGATATTTTTGAAATAAGTCCTAATGTGTAACGATTGCTTAATGGTACCCATTCCGGGTGCACCGTATAAAAAATATCGAATACAGCTACAACTTTTTTTATGTTGCCGATAAAAAACGGCAACGTGTAAGCGGGCGAAAAAAAGATATCCAGTTCTTTGTTTTTTTTAATATGCCTGGACAAAAATATATTTTCCCAAAATATCCATCTATTTAAAAATTCCGGTGCATGTATTATTTTTTTAATGAAACAAGGGGCACTCAAATATTCATCTTTTGGTATTTCTCTTTTAAAATATAAGTAATAATTATTTTCCGGAGAGTTTTTTGACCAATACTTTAAAATATTGGAAAGATATCTGCCGACACCGGTTCTTTTGCCTTCTAAATATGAAGCGTTTATTGCAATATTCATATCAATTCTTCATCATTTCAAACATTAAGTCAACAACTCTTCCCGATGCATTCCCGTCTAAATTATATGCATGTTCCACAACAAACTTCTTTCTTTTATTTTCTAATTCCTGCCGGATTCCATTATTGCTGAATATGTCATTTATTACAGATACTGCTTCGTTTCCTGAGCATGCCTGTAAAGCTGCCCCGCTTTCCACATACGGTGTCCAACGGTTAAACAAATTCACAATAAGCACAGGTTTATTGGATATCATTGCTTCTATAGCTGTAGTAGAAAAAAAGGTTATTAATAAATCGCATGCTTTAATAAGTTCATATAAATTATCGCGCCTGTCCACAAGAATTATTTTTCCCGTGTTATTTTTTAATTTGAGAGACCGATGATATTGCATCTTTTCATCGGGATGGGGTTTCACAATTAAAACAGCGTCAGTTATATTGTCAATCAAGCTATAAACTGTTTCTATTGCGTTTCTTCTGACGGTTTCACTACTGAATGCTCCGGGATGATTTGGCTGAGAAGTAAACAATATGATTTTATTTTTTGACTGAATGTTATATTTATTACAAACAATTTCTCTTTCGTTAGTTATTTTTACCAGACTATCAAACCGCGGTTGTCCTGAAATTACAAGTTTTTCTTTTTTAACTCCTATTTTTTCAAGACATTGTTTAGTATAATTTCCGAAAATTGCGGCTTTATCAACCGAAAGGAAAAGCCATTCAAAAGCGTTATCTGAAGCATATCCCTGTTGAATAAGCAATGTGGGTGTTTTCCTGTTTCTTCCTATCAGAAAATAGATTCTTGCCCGCGGGTCGCAATCATCTCCGCCGGCAATAATATCAGGCTTTATTTTATCTATAACCTCATGAGCTATAGTAATTTGTTTTATTAATGAAGAAAATTCCCAGATAAAGATACTATCTAGTTCATCTCTGAAATAGTTCCAGATACCCGGGTAAGTATTTTTTATTTTACTTACCAGTATTGTTTTTACTTTTTTTAATTTAACTGATATTTCTTTATTGTTTTTTTTTACCTGATTAGCCATATCCATATTATAAAAATCTTCTATAAAGAGCGTATCTTCTTTGGCAAATTTTTCCTGGGCTGCCCTGTACTTAGAACAGATAGTTCTAATACCAATATCTCTTTTAACTAATATTTCTTTCAAAGGAGAATAAATCTCCTTGTAGTGGCGAGGTTCAAATACTAAAAACAATGCGTTCTTTTTTTTATCCATGTTTTCATATTCAACCATATTTTTCTTATCATTTATATCTCTGACAAAATCCCTGATACATTTCAGATAAGGTTTTATTTTTTTGTGAAAAAGATGTTTACAGGAATTTATTATATTGAATTCTTGATTTGCCTGAGAAAAAGCCGAGGGGAAACTGCAGCATGCTAAAAAAGGAACCATTAACTCCCATAACGAAACCTCTTTAAACTTTAAATATTCGGTTATGGTAATCCCTTCTATTTTTATTTCATTAAGACTTTTAATTAATTCCGCAGAATCATTGAAATATTTATCTTCTTTTTTTTCCATTTACCGCTTTTTTACTCCATATATATTATAACCAAAACCCCATATTTCCGCGAATTTTGAACCTGACCGGTCAAACCATCTCCAGAAAGGTATAAATGTCTTGATTATTTTAGCATACAACGGTCTTAAAAATTTAGGCAATGCTATTGCAGGAAAAGGATTAGTGCCGGCAGCAACTATAACTTTTATACCACATTCATCTAATATTCTTCTATACTCTTCAAGTTTAATAGAATTTTCGTAAAATGGAAAATTCCGTCTACTTTTTTGAATGATACCGTTAAATCTGCCTTTAACAATATTCATCAATAATCTTGATAAAAATATCTGAATATCTCCAAGCGTTTGACAACTAAACTTTTTTGATGAAATTATTGTTGCAGAAAGTAAACCTCCGGGCTTAAGTACTCTTACCATCTCTTTAATAAACGGCTGGACATTGTCAAAATAATTCAGAAGTCCCCCACTGTATACTAAATCAAAAGTATTACTTTCAAAAGACATTTCTTCTGCATTACCTATAACAAAAGTACCTTTGAAACCGGCTTCTCTAAAATTTGCTTTAGCAACATCTAATGCCTTATCTGAATTATCAAGCATCGTACAATCATAATCGGAACTTGCCATAAAATAAGATATCTTTGCAGCACCGGCGCCACACTCCAGCATTTTCTTTCCGGGAGAATATTTATCAAACACCTCTTTCCAGTATTCATATCCCATTTTCCAAATGAGTGCATACCAACTACTGTCATCTTTAACCCCGCCATTTAATATAATTTTATCAGATTCGCTCCAGAATTTATTCCACTTACTTTTTGATTCTTCTCTATTCTCCATACAATATGCTCTATTTATTTAATAACACTTTTTTTATTTTACCGGAAACATATTCTAATTCTTTTTTACTCAGAATCGGTCCGCTTGGTATATAAAATCCCTTACCTGCCACATAATTAGCATTCGGACACTCATTGTGATTAACCCATCCTTTCCGTATAAATATTTCCTGCATATTGTAAGGAATAAATGACTCCCTCGTTTCTATCCCGTATTCTTTTAGTTTATTCATAACCCGCTCTCTTGACAATTTTACATCTCTACCAAGCACTACATGATACATCCAGTAAACATTTTTTGCATATTCTTTTTCAACGGGGATTGCCAATTCACTGATATTTTTAAATTGCTCGTTATAATATTTCGCTATTTTTCGTTTTTTGTCAATAATAACTTCAACTTTTTTAAGCTGCGCACAACCGATCGCCGCCTGGATATTTGTCATCCGGTACCCATATCCGATACTTTTATGCATAAATTTATTTTTTGTACCGAAAGCCAAACATTTTAATGAACGTGATTTGGCGGCAATTTCAGCGTTGTTCGTCGTTATCATCCCACCCTCTCCGGTGGTTACAATTTTATTTGAATAAAAACTAAAACAACCTATATCCCCTAAAGAACCGACTTTTCTGCCTTTATACAAAGCGCCATGGGCTTCAGCACAATCTTCAATAATATACAATTTATATTTTTTAGCTAATTTAATTATGGGGTCCATATCAACAGGATGTCCGAACAGGTGAACAACCATAATCGCTTTTGTATTTTTGTTTATTTTAGATTCAATTAACCCGGGGTCAATATTCATAGTATCTTTTTCAATATCTACCGGAACTGGTTTAGCATATTGGTATAAAACCGCAAAAAAGGTCGCCATGTTTGTTAGAGATGCCACTATAACTTCATCGCCTTTCCCTATTCCCAAAGAAGCTACTGCCACATGTAAAGCAGTAGTACCGCTATTAGTAGAAATACCATATTTACAATCACAATAGCGGGCAAATTTATTTTCAAATTCATCAATATATTTGCCGAATAAACCCGAAATCGCGCCATCATTCATTGCAGATACTACATTATCAAGTTCTCCCTTATCTAAATACGGCTTAGAAGTTGGAATGTACATTTTGAACTCCTTTATTATGCTATTTTTTTCTCAAGTCTATACGTATCGTTTTCATAATTGCCACCGCCACGAGGTCCCCTGGTCAGGACTAAAAATTCCGAGTTTTCTAAGGCTACCAGGGTATGCCTTTCCGTAGGAATATTAATTACTAAATCGCCGGGTTTAACAATTTTATTTTCAACTTTCTTTCCGGGCATCTGTGTTACAAGTTTTATTTTCCCGCTAAGAATATAGGCATACTGGATAGATTTCTTATGATAATGATTACCCCTAACGGCTCCTTTCTTAGAAGTTATAATCGTTACATATTCTATAATTTCCTTCTCCAGAATATCGGTAATTTTCCCCCTTACATCCTGAAAAGCACATTTCTTACGTAATACCCTCATAATTTCCCTCCAACGATAAATTAAGCACGCCAAGGGCGTGCAACTACATATACATTTTAATGGCTAGAATTGCTCTGCCAACATCTTCCTAACTTGCCGGGCTAAGTTCTTATATTATTAATATTTACTCAACAATGCGCGGTTTCGGGATAGGTATAATAAATTTGCCACCCGCTTTTTTGTAATCTTTCAAATTGTTCATTATTTCTTCGGCAAAATTCCAAGCCAGTAAAAGTGCATAATCCGGTTTTTGCTTAACTAATTCAGAATCCGGCAAAACAGGTATATGCATTCCCGGCGTATATTTGCCAATTTTCAAAGTAGATTTTTCTGTAACAAAGTCCAAAACATCTGTGCCTATTCTACAATAATTCAGCAAAGTCATCCCTTTTGCAGGTGCACTTACTCCTGCTATGCGTTTTCCTTTAGATTTTAACTCTCTTAACATTAGCGTAAGTTCTTCGCGGTTTTTCTCTACATCCACTGCAAATTTTTTTAATCTGTCTATATCATAGGTATTTTTTTCTTTTTCCAGCAGAATTAACTTTTTCACATTTTCAGTGACTTTATAATCACCTTTCCTGCAAACAAAATACCTGACAGATCCGCCATGTATATCCGCTTCAACAATATCAAATATTTCCATCCCGTATTTTCCAAACAGGATATTCAACGGTTTAACAGAAAGATAGCACAGATGCTCGTGATAAATAGTATCATACTCTAAATTATCCAGTAACCAAACCAGGTACGGTGCCTCAACAATAAAAATACCTTTTTCAGCAAGTAATTTATCCACGTTTCTTACCAGGGAATGTATATCATCAACATGTGCAACAACATTCGTGCCGGTTATTACCTTTGCTTTCCCTTTTTTCTTTATAATTTCCTGAACAGATTTTTCGTTGAAGAAGCTATTTATGGTATCAATGCCGCCTTTTATCGCTATTTTGCATATATTTTCTGCCGGGTCAACACCTAAAACCTGCGTGCCTTCATTCTTAAACCCCTGGAGCAATACACCGACGTTACTTCCAATATCTACGACAAGATCTGATGAAAGTATTTTATATTTTGAAACTACGTCACTCGCGAAAGAATGGAAGTGTTTCTGTCCTGCTTTGGTCATTGATGATTCATACGGATAGTCATTTTGAAAAAGTATTTCAGGTGGAACAGTATAACCGAGCTGCACAAGCGAACAATCGTTGCAGATAAAAACATCCAAAGGGTAATGTGTTTCCAGTTCCCTTAATCTTTCCTTTACCAAAAAATCATCAGCCGGTGGAGTAAAACCCAAATCTAAAAATTTTGTTAAGTTATTGCTGTAACATATCCTACACTTCATTATTCCCCCTCAACTTGGCTAATTTTATCAACATTTATAAAAAAATCAGGCATTAGCACTCAGTTTCTCAATTGTTTTTTTTATTGTCCCTTTAAAACCCAGCATTTTCATAATACTTACTATTCTTAATAAATAGTTTATACTTCCTGCCACCGGATGCCTTGCAAAATAATTTCTTTTGATTATTTTCTCTGCATTTTTTCTTAAAGAATCATATTCTTCATTAGAAAATTCGGTGTAATTAATTAATACTTTGGCATCAGGCATGTAACCGCCGTCTAATTTTTCTAAAAGTGTCTTTTCATCTTTTATCAACCTTTTTTTTAATGTATCGCACCACAATTGTGTTCCCGGCAACGGAGTAACCGGACTTAGCGCATCGCCGGGATTATCTGCACGCCTGAAAAAATCTATTGTTTCCTGAACCGTTTCTTTTGTTTCTCCTGGATATCCAAACATTACCTGTATATTTGAATATAAACCGGCTTTTGCAGTATCTTTTATCGCCTGTTCCGCTTGTTTAATGTCAACATTTTTATTCATAGCATCCAATATTCTCTGGCTGCCGGATTCTATCCCGTATCCTACCGATGTACAACCTGCTTTCTTCATGTATTTAAGGAGTTTTAAATCAACCATATTAACTCTTCCCTGACAATTCCACTTCAAATTCAAAGGCGCTATCTTATCGCATAGTTCATACACTCTTCCTTTATTGACAATGACCAGTTCATCGTTGAAAAATATACCCCTGATTTGGTATTTCTCCTTAAGATATTTAATCTCTTCAATAATGTTGTCTATGCTCCTCAATCGCAATCCCTTAAACACTTTAGAACAATAGTTACAATTGAACGGACATCCACGACCGCAAATAACATGCCCTGTTCTCATCTTTAACGCCCTTTTCGGACCTATCACGAAAGAACGCTGCACATAGAGTTCCATTGAAAATAAATCATAGGCAGGGAAAGGAATTGTATCTAAAACTTTAATATATTCCCGAAGCGGTGTTTGGATTATTTTACCGTTCTCCTTAAAACATATTCCCTTGACTCTGCTAAGATTTTCTAAATTTTCAAGCAAGTCCACTATCGTCTTCTCACCTTCGCCAACGATACAAATATCTACATCAGTATTTTCTAAAACTGTCTGCGCACTAAAGGTTGCCAATGCGCCACCTACGATTATCTTTTTAGTTTTATTCAAAGCCCTTATCTGCGATGCTAACCGTTTAGTATAATTATACTGCGTAGACATAGCGCTGATACCAATAACATCAAAATCAATTTCTTTCAATTTCTGAATTACTTCTTCATCATTATATTGATGGGCATAAATATCCAAAATTTCCACATTGTATCCTGCATCCAATAGAATTCTTGCTATATAACCTAATCCTATGGGAAAAAACGTCGGAATTCTTGATTTTCCGTCATAATAATGCGGAGTTTGAACCAGTAATATTTTCATGCTTTTATTCGCCTCTTAACTTTTTTCTAACCGATTTTTCACTTTCCATTATCCTTTTAACACCATCACCCAAAATCAGGTTAATGTCCCTTATTCTTTTGCAAAGCATATCCATACCCATAGGTTCCACGCTTGCTGACTGGTCGGTTCCCCACAGTGTTCGGTCAATAGTAACATGCCTTTCTATAATCTTTGTACCTAAAGCTGCTGCAAAAACCGTCGGTTCTAAACCATATTCATGACCGCTATATCCGATTTCACATTTATATTTTTCTTTTAAAGTTTTAATACAATTTAAATTAAGTTCTTCTATTTTAGCCGGATAACTTGAATTGGTATGCATAAGGGCAAAACCAGCTGTGTTTTTTCTTAATATATCTACAGCTTTATCAATTTCTTCTAAAGTAGACATACCGGTAGATATAATAATAGGAACCGATATTTTAGCTGCTGCTTCAAGAAGTTCTAAATCTGTAATTTTAGCCGAAGGTATTTTAATAAAAGGAACATCATATTGTTTAATAAAATTAAGACTATCTAAATCCCATACAGACGCTGTCCATTGTATAGGTTTTTCCTTGCAGTATTTATCAATATAATCATATTCTTTTTTCCCAAATTCTACTTTATATCTATACTCCAAGTAAGTCATCTTTCCCCATGGAGTTTCTCTAATAACATTTTTTTGATGTTCGGGAACGCAGACATCAGGATTTCTTTTCTGAAATTTTACACAGTTCCATGAACAGGCAAAAGATGCGTCTATCAGTTTTTTGGCAATCTGCATATCCCCATTGTGATTAATACCTACTTCCGCTATCAAGTAATGCCCCTTCAAATCATTTAGATCTAACATATCGTCTCCTTTTCTGCAATTAAACGCCCGCATCATTTTTATCACAAGCGCTTGTCAGTTCACCTATTAAAGTCATATCACATTCTCCGGTACATTTTATCCCACCTGTTAAATTAAAGTGGTCTTCCCTGAATTTCCGATATTTCTCCCCGTTCCAAATATCATAAAGTGATTCTTTTCTTGCATCACCAAGAATGATTTCATTATTATAATCTTCAACGCACATCACAGCTTCACCATTAGATTTTATAGTCATGGATGACCATGGAAACTGACAAAATTCAATCCAGTGGATTGACTTAGTCCCGTGTTTTTCTGTCTGGTACCATTGCTGGTCCTGACTTTTTAAATACACATAAACATCCAATCCTTTAAAAGCATCCTGCAATTTCTCAAATTCTTTATCCTGACTTGGATTATTGAGATCTAACATAGTTATGATAATAGTAGTATTATATCCTTGCTTCTTTTTTACTTCAAGTAAATGAAGAATTTTTTTGTAACTATCACTGAAATTAGAAGCTTGTCCCCTAATCGCCTTATGAAGTTTATCATCAACGCTTTCAATTGAATATTTTATGTAACTCAACCCCCCTTCAAACATCTCTATTGATTTCTCGATATTAATATTTGCAGGATTACAACTAAAATAAGAAGGAATTTTTTTCTCTCTTAATAATTTTACTTTTTCGGGCATGTTTTTATCCAGCAAAGGATCGCCGTATCCATGGAGAACTAACACTTTAGGGATAATATAAAGAAAAAAATGGTTTTCACTCATGTCGTTTTTTGGAATACCATAATTTTTTTTAACAAATTTTTCCCATTTTTGCCACTGATTATCCGAAAACGGCTTGAGCTGTTCTACTATTTTTTTGAATGTATCCATATTTATCGCTTCAACAGGACGAGTCATCTTGGTAGTGCGAGGGCACATTTCACATCTCATATTACACGCATTAGTTGTCTCAAAATTATATAAAACAGGCTCCTTGTTTCTAAAATTCTCCAATTGCTCAAAGACATACCGCTTATCAAGTTTTTCCCCTTTCATTAATCGCTGTTTTAAATCAAAGACTTTCATGTAAAAATCAATATCAAACATTTTAGCACCTCATTTTTTAATATTTTTACTAATCCTTATATTCATATTCTTACCACGCTGTCCATCCACCGTCAATATTAACAATCGAACCCGTCATATATGTCGATTTACCTGAACATAGATATTCTATCAAACCATTTATTTCGTCTCTTTCCATCATTCTTTTCATGGGCACACAGGCACTATATCTGGTTTTGAATCCGCTACTCTGATTATCCGAGACACCACCGGGAACGATACAGTTTACTCTTACTCTCGGTGCTAGATGAGTCGCAAGATGTCTGGTAAGCTGAATAACAGCCGCTTTTGACATAGAATAACCAATATGTTTTTCTGTGTTTTTGTAAAGAGATGCTTTAGGCGACACAACCCCGTAAATAGAAGATATATTCACAATCCCCTTTGCTTTATTATTCCTGGCAAATTCCCTGCAGACAGAAAATAAAGATAATACATTTACCAATAAATATCTATTGATGCTTTCAAGGGTTACATCAAATAATGTTTCATTTTTTTTAGATGCATTTATATGATCATTAAATGCAAAACAATTGACAAGATATTCAGCTTTATTTTTAGAAAAGTAATTTTTTACGAACTTTTCGTCCGTAAGATCATGCCCAAAACGCCGGGAAAGTTTCTGTATGTCAAATAACTTCTCCATATACTTGGAAACGGCAGAACCTATTATCCCTTCGGAACCGGTTATTATCATTCTTTCTTTTTTCAAAATTCCCCCTTTTTATTTAGAAAGAAAATCCAACAATTCCCTAACAACCCCATCCCCGCCTTTTGATTTAGTGATAATTTTCGCGATTTTCTTTATCTGTTCATGTGCATCATTTGGTGCTACAGGATATCCGACATAATCCATTACTTCCATATCGTTGATATCATTACCGACAAAAATCACTTTCTCTTTGCTGATGTTATTATTATCTAAATATTTTTTTAAAACTTCTTTCTTATTATTCTTGCCGTACAAACAAGTTATACCCAGCTTATCTGCCCGTTTTTTTACCACAGGATTTTTCTCTGTCGAGAGTATCATCTGTTTGATTCCCATACTTTTTATTTTAGAAACTGCAAGACCATCTGCTCTATTTACTTTGACACTTTCATTGCCAAACTGGCTGACAGTAACCTTGTTATCAGTCATAACACCATCGAAATCATACACAATTAATTCTATTCCACTAAGAATATTTTTATCAACTTTTTTCGCCAGGTTTTTTAAAAATACCAATTCAGCCAATTTTAAAGTCTCGTAATCATCAATATCAACTCTTTGCCACGACTTCATTGTATAAATAGATACCTTACCGCCAAGACGATTCCCGTGTTTTTCCAATATTTCGGGCTTAAAAATATAAATAGAACCGTTTTCATAATATACCGGACTTAAATCCTGCCGTCTCTTCCTATCTTTAGAATCAAAACTCAAGGATGTAAATTTATTCCCTGTCTTTTTCCATATAAACTCATAAGCTTCTGTAAGCGACAATAGTGAATCGGATTTATCTTTAATGATTTTTTTTATTGCATTATCAATGTCATCGGGTTTTCTTAATAGTGCAGTGGTTTGTAAAAAAACGATATAATCGGGTCTTTCTTCCATTTGTCTAAGTGCATGCAGTAAGGCAGATTCGGAAGAAGCTGTGTCACCTGAAATATTTTTCGGTCGCAAGATTGTTTTTGCTCCATAATTATGCGCGATTTCTAAAATTTCTTTACTATCAGATGTAACATATATATCAGATATGAATTTAGATAATTTTGCCTGTTCTACAGACCATGCTAATAAAGGTTTTCCTGCAAAATTAATAATATTTTTCCGGGGAATACCCTTGGACCCGCCTCGGGCAGGTATTATAGCAGCAATCTTATACTGAGTAGACATGTATTTTCTCCATAAATTTCACTTCTTACTTTCGACCCGGGCTGACGGATGTCCATGTTTATTACAGGCATTTTGTAAAGTTGTACTAAACCATTTATCTCTGTCAAGTTTTAAATAGAGCTGCTTAAACTCGTTAAATAACAGCTCGGGTGTTACCGAAATTGTACTATCAAGTGATTTTTGCTTATCTGTTACAAAGGAAAAATCCTCTCCTAATTTTAACCCATAAATATGTATATCCGGCAATTGGAATATTAGATAGGGGTGGTCGCTAAACATCGCAATTATATCAACTCCGGAAGCTGACCCCATATACAGTAAAGAAGCACGAATCAGAGCAAGGTCTTCAATTACGGATGTGCCGAAATCTTTTGCGATAATCACGTTTGACCTTTCTCTTAGACCATCAAATACTTCTTCCCGTAATCCTACGATAATAAAAACAACTTCAGGGAAAGCTGTTTTACACTTGTCAATGAATGACAACCACACAGCCGGATTAGCATTCCGTTCAGTGAAATGTGATGTCAATTTTAAGGATATTACAACAGCTACAGATTTATCCGGCAGATGATTTAGAAAAAACCATTTCGCCCAGCAACTATCTCTTTCTCCAATCCTAAGATGCGGAATATACCCGTGAATATTGTGAAATTCCTGTATTTCATTTATATGGGGTGCTCCGCCAAAATAATTATATGATTCATCCAAGTGTTTTTCCAAAGGAGGAAATATATCATAGCGTTCAATATTATTTTTCAGGAAACGATAAAACTCTTCACGAGTGCTGAATTGATAAACTGAGCCAAGATATGGGCATGTACTGAACAATGGAAGAAGTTCAAGTATATATTCTTGCGCATTATCAGATGTAATATTATGACCACCCACTCTTTTTCCACGGTTACCGATAGGATTATCACGGTCATAGACAATACAGATGTCAACTTCTTCTGCTTTATGCTCAATCTTCAACATACTTAATTTTTCAACAAAAACCATCGGATCTCCAACAGACCATGGCAGTGATTTATAATCCCAAATACCTAAAATACGTTTTTTTTGAAAATTCGAGGTGAAAATTAACCTTATTAAATTACGATAGAAACTGATTCTGAGATACCAGGGAATCCGTTTATCTATAAATAAATATAGATATGTCCGTATCGTTTTTAATGTTACCCAAATACCGTCTTTACGAATCATATTGAATACTTTAACGCAATTTTTGAACATCTAGAAATATCCTTTTCACTTACATTTAACTAAAAATATTCCTTTATCAGGAATCAATCAACTCCATCAGTATGCCATTTTTTTCGACATTGGTACCAAATTATAAAAATAAACGGAATTACAGCTAAATTAGCCAATAAATAACCAATAGCCATTCCCATAACAGAAAACAACTTACCAAGAACCAGGTTGCTGAAAATAACTAGGGCTGCATTCGCAATCCCCACATAAAGCAACGGCTCTGTTTTATGTGCCCGCAGATAACTCGAGAACGGAATAGATACAGCAAGCATAATCTGCGCCAATAAAAACAATCCTGTGGGCAAAGGCGGAATCATACGATAAGCCAAAGGATGTTTTAATTTATAAAGAATATAGACTATCAGCCAGATAAATATCGCTCCGATACATGAAATAATTATAACTATTTTTGTAATCCGCCAAAAAAGTCTGTCTAACTCCTTGTATTCTTTCTGTGCAATCAGTATTCCGAAACGGGGAACTTTAGGATAGACCCATATAGAAGAGAAAGCAGGCAGAAACCCGACTACACTCCATGTCATACCCATTTGCCCCGCAATCACAGACCCGTGATACTTGAATAAGACTGGAATAAAAAAATAAAAGATAAAATATCCGCAGACGCATCCTAAAGCTAACCGCCACTGCATCGGCCAGATCTCTGAAAACCAACTGATTCTTTTGCTTATCGCATGAGAAATAAATACGGTTTTTAAAAAACTTCGGTAATCCCGCCAGAAAAATATCCCCGTGCATATTAGTCCCGCTATGGTAGAAATTGATACTACCCAAAGTTTCGCATGCAAAAATATAGCCAGCCAAAAAACCAAATTCATCCATATTCCCTGCCAAAATCTGTAAATATATACGTTCGACACTTGATTACAACCTTCAAGCAACGACCAGACGGGAACCAGACAAAGAGTAACTCCGGTAAGCAGACACAGGCTGAACCAGGGCATTACCCAGTCAATACCGGCACTCGGAGAGTGCAGGAAGAAGATATATCCGCTTATGCCCAACCCTACAGTCAATACTAAACCTCCCATCGAGTACCATTTTAACGAAAAAATCGCCAAACTTGACAACCTGGACAGTGCCGTTTCGTCGCCCGTAATTTGACCTGTCCCATCCAAACTCAGCTTAGACCATTCATGACTTGCAAACTGGATTATAACTATGCCCAATCCTAATTCTATAAAAGTCTGCAGTGCAAGAAGGCTCCGGAACGTATAGTAGTATCCCTGAAGCTCAGATGTAAAAAAAGCTACAATAAATAACGCAGTTACCGGAGCTGCGACTATTCCAAAAATTCTTGCCAATATTCCGTATAAAACAGCTTTATCAACTTCGACCTTTCTTAAAAAAGAACGAAGTCTAATTTCAAAAGTTGTCCATGCGGATTTTATGTTAATTGCAATCACATTCATAACTCATATCAATAAGGGCACGGCCGACTTTACCGCGTTCCAGGTCTTCCAATGCACAATTTATATCATCCAGACTATAAGTATGGGTAACCAGCATATCCAGCTTTAACTTCCCGGACAGATACATATCTGCATATAACGGGATATCGCGGTCAGAATTTGTTTCGCCGCCCCATGTTCCGACAATTTTTTTACCTTTTATCAAGTCAAAGGGATTTATAGAAATCTTGTCGCCGTGTCTTAAATTACCAGCTATTACAGCAGTACCTTTATCTTTAATTGAATCAAACGCCATTTCCATAACTTCTTTTACTCCTGACGCTTCAATTGCGTAATCAACACCTTTTGCACCCGTCATCTCTTTGATTTTCAATACGACGTTTTCTTTACCGGAATCTATCGTATCCGTTGCACCTAGTTTCTTTGCAAAATCAAGTTTTGAATTATTATTATCGATTGCTATTATCTTCCGACAGCCTACGGCGCCTGCATAAAGAAGAGAACTTGAACCTATACCACCTATTCCAAAAATTGCAATAGAATTTTCTTTTTTCAGTTCAACGCTGTTTTTTACTATACCAGCTCCGGTCGGAACTGCACAACCGAGCAAAGATGCTGCTTTGAAAGGCACTTTCTCGGAAATCACAACAAGGCGGTTTTCGGATATAATCGCATATTCCATAAAAGTCGATATTGCGCCAGAATTGATTTTTGTACCGTCGCTTCCGTAATAAAGCGCCGATGGAACATCCAACCCCTCTCCTTTTATCCAGGTTAAAACAACATAATCTCCGATTTTTACTTTTTTTACTTCCGATCCGATTTCCCTGACTATGCCTACTCCTTCATGCCCTAAAGTATGCGGCAGAAATTTGTCAGGACCTTTCTTACCTTTAATTTCATTCAATTGAGAATGACAGATTCCACTGGCAATAACCTTAACCAGTACCTGTCCTTCATTAAGCTTGGGTATCGAAATTTTTTCAATTTTCAGCGGTTTGTTCAATTCATATAAAATAGCTGCTTTCATTTTAAATACCTTATATATAAATGTTTGGCCTTCAAAAAAATATTCTCGCCAAAAACATGTTTAATTAAATATCTGAAAAGACTTATCATCATAGGAACAACCATTTTTAGTTTTAATATCCGGATACAAAGAAAACCGAATGTCAGACTTATTATTTTAACAGAACCTGCAGCGGAATCCAGCTTGTCATATAAGCGGATCAGTTTCATTCCCCATCTTTTTTTATCAGGAAAAATGTGCAGGATTTCCGGAATTTTCATTCTTTTTTTGCAGTAAAACATTTTTATTGATAATTCCGCATATCCAAGATCATCGGCTATCAATATGACATCCGGATTTATGTTAATCAGGTCTTTTAGTTTCAGTCTTTTCTTGTTGCCGAAATCCGGGCTTGGCAATTGGTTCTGCCTGATTTCAACAAACCCGATTAGCTTTTCGTAATCCAGACCGAAATGGTCGTATTTCAGTATATTCATAGCCTGCAATCGTGTGCCTACAACAACCAGCCGGCGGGCTTTCTTTAGTTCACTGCACAACATTTCATAATGAGCGATAAAATCGTTTAATTTATAAAAATTAAAAAAAATCGGAGAAAAACAGTTAGAACAATAGTATATCTGACCTAACAAGTTATACTCGGAAATTGCTTCGGTGATATTTCCGCATTCTGAACATTTTCCTTTCAATTTTACACCACCCATCGGCCGGTCCTTGCTTCCCAGAAGCCAAAGCGGTCTATAACTGAAATCTAATGCCTGAAACCGATTAAATAAAAAAGTGTGGAAACGTCTTAATTCTCTGAAAATAACATCCCAGAACCGGTTGTCGGGAATTTCGCTTATATTAAGATATCTCATTCTATCTGTCCACTCTAAAAGATAAGGATAAGGAGAAATAAAAGTCTGTCTTAAATGGTCCCATTCATCTTTAATAAGACCTTTTTTAAGCGCATTTTTATATATTCTTGTTCCCGAATAGGTATCTAATAACATCCCATCACAGTTCATTTCTTCTTTTGTTACCATATCAATCGTTTGCTTCAACTCTTCTTCGGTTTCCCCCTCATTGGCCACCATGAAAGTACCAACACACGGCAATCCTGCTGTCCGTGCTGCTCTGTAAAATTTTTTGACCTGTTCAATCGTTGTTTGCTTATTCATCATTTTCAACACTCTGTCGGAACCGCTTTCAATACCGGCTGAAGTTAAAACACACCCGGATTCTTTCATTGCGGAGAAAGTGTCGGCGTCAATACCACTGACATCCGCACGCATGCTGCATATCCAAGGTTTTCTCGATTTTACATTTTTATAGGCATTGCAAAAAGCCAGTATTTCATCTTTGGTCCTGTAGAACATTTCGTTGAGAATAAAAAGCAATTCGAAATCGTAAGTTGAAAAAAGAAATTCTATTTCTTCAATAACATGTTTAATAGGCCGCATCCTGAACGCTCCGACTGTCGGGGAACAAAACGAACATGCTCCCACACATCCTCTGCCGGTCACCACGGGCAAAGCAATTTGCCTTTTCATAAAAGGGATGTTGCAGTGCTTGTACTGTTCCATGTTTATACGATGCCAAGCCGGCAAAATATTAACGCTTTCCAGATCTAACCTGACGGGAATATTTTTGATTATTTCTCCGTTTTTTTTGTCTTTGTAAAGCAGTCCGGGGACCCCGCTGAAATCTTCGGTTCCCATGTTTAATCTATTTACAAGATGCGGAAGCGATGTCTCCGCTTCGCCTACAATACCGAAATCGATTCCCAACTTGTCTTTGTCAAAAAGAATGTGGTGATTGATATCTTTGGTAATATTGCCGCCGAGAATAACGGGCAGGCCGGGTTGAATTGAACGGATTTTACGTATAGTTGTGTATATAAATTCAAAATCGGCGTTTAATCCTCCTACAGCAAACGCCAGATAATTATTTTTCTTCAGAATTTTATCATAATCAGGATCGACGAACGTGGTATCGATAAAATCAAATTGTATGTTATTCCGTTCCAAACAAGAAAGAACATACGCAATCCCTAGAGGTACATGCCAGTAAGGAGGTTTAACAACTAATAACTTTTTATCCATTTTTATATTCTCCTGTTAATCCGCAATAAACCACCAATAATCGCCTGTATATTCAACTTCATTAAACAGTTTTTTCCAATCATTAACATGCATCATTGTTTCTGCAGTTAAAACCCATTTAAAAAGATTTTCTTTTTCAAGATCATTATGCCATGCATCGATTGTGATGTAACTATTTCCCCGACAGACACGTTGTATCTCCCGCAAAGCAACTTTAAGACGTTCTATAGGAAGATTATGGATTGAATTAATAGAAACCACCAGGTCAAAAGATTTATCAGGATATGGTAATTTTTCAGCATTGGCTATTTTTAGGAAAGGTTTAACTGAAGCCATGGCATTAGATATTGCGTAATCACTGACATCAATTCCTGCTATAGTCGACTCAGGTATCAACTCTTTAAAATCATGAAGCATAAATCCTTTACCGCATCCTATATCCAGGATAGAAACATTGTCTTTAAGATTGTAATATTCTTTCATGTTTTTCACAACTGATTTCCACCGCCCGTCATATTTATATCCGCCATAACCACACCTTCTGTCACCGTCAAAAAAATCTTTACCAAATTGCTTGGCAATATTGACGATTTCAGGAGTTTTTTCCGCCATGCGTTTATCGTAATCACGTTTGATTTTCGGATAAGTTCCTAATAGATTTATTTCAGCCATAACTATTTCTCCTTTTTAAAACCACACATGATATTATCAATCTCTGCAAGTTCTGTATTTGACAATTTCCAGTCAATAGCATTCAGGTTACCCTCTAATTGCGCGACATTTCGTATACCGATAAGCACACTTGAAATCTCTTCCCTGCACAACAGCCAAGCAAGAGCTAAACTATTAACATTTCTTTTCCTGCATTCAGAGAATTGGATAAGCTTTTCGACAGTATCTAAGACGCTCTTTGTAATATCGGCTTTAATGCTTGCGCTTTTTATAGCTCTTGAGTTTAAGGGAATATCTTGGTTTAATCTATATTTTCCACTCAAAATCCCCCGCGCTAAAGCGCCGTAAACAATTAATCCTACATTTTCTTTTTTACATATCGGCAGTATATCATTTTCTATGTCACGCTTTAATAGATTGTAGGAGTTTTGGGCCGAAGAAAATGAATCATAACTTAATGTACGAGCTAATTGCAAAGAATGCTCCAATTGCTCGCCGGAATAATTAGAAGTACCTATATATAAAACCTTGCCTTCTTTAATCAACAGGTGTAACGCCTCTAATGTTTCATTCAAGGGTGTATCATAATCAAAATGGTGCATCTGGTAAAGATCAATATAGTCCGTATTCAACCTTTTTAGGCTTCCTTCCACATTAGAAAGAATATATTTCTTTCTCCCTATCCCTCTGGAAGTTCCTGTACTGGTAACCCCCACTTTAGTAGCAATAATACATTTTTTCCTGCAGTGACGTATAGCTGCGCCGATGAATTCCTCTGAGAGCCCATCACTATAAACATCTGCTGTATCAATAAAATTTATCCCGTTATCAAAAGCTGTTTTTATTATCGTTTCAGTTTCCTTTATATCACAAAAATGACCGAATATATTTCCTCCGAGACCTAAGCAGGAAACTTCTAAATTAGAACTACCTAATGTTCTGTATTCCATTTTATTTTTTCTTCACATTAAACCCGTACAATAGAGTGCTCTGTTCCTGTAATGTTGCCCCGCCGTCTACTACAAGACAATGGCCTGAAATAAAATCCGTATCGGGCATACAAAGAAACAATACAGCATTAGATATATCGTCAGATTTTCCCACGTGCCTTACAGGATGACAGAATTCCGCAACCTCGCGATAATAAAGATTATCCGCGTTTCTATAACGGGATTGATGTTCATCCTGCACTATAAATCCTGGTAATACGGCATTAACACGAATTCCATAACCGCCTGCTTTTACCGCCAGGTAATGTGTCATCTGCACCATTCCTGCTTTTGCGATATGATATACCGCTGACTCATGACAAACCAATAAAGCTCCGATAGAGGCTATGTTTACAATATTACCTCCGCCGGTCTTGGACATTGAACGGATTGCTTCCTGAGCGGCAAAAAAAGCAGCTTTCAGAGTCACCGATATACCCTGTTCCCAGCTATCTTCTGTTTCTTCCAAAAAACTTGTCTTTTTTGCTCCGGAACGGGCATTATTAATCAAAATATCTATTCTGCCCCATTTTTCAACAACTTGCTGAATCATGCCCCTAGCTGCTCCTTTTCGAGCCAAATCTGCGTACAAAAATTCCGCTGTTATTCCAAGTTTGCATAATTCATCTTTTGCGCTTTTGCCGTTGCGCTTATCTATATCGCAAATAATAACCGTTGCCTCTTCGCGACCAAACGCACGGGCTATATTTTTACCTATCCCGCGACACCCACCCGTAATAACCGTCACCTTATCTGAAAATCTCTTTTTTTTCATATTTAACTATTCCTGTTCTATAAACTGCTTTCCCCAATTTTCATGATTGACACCATTATAAATACAAGTAAACTCTGCCATTAAAATTTCTTCTGTTTCAAACTTTCTTAAAATTTTTTGAAACTGGCCGGCAAATAAAAATTTATCGGCGCTACCAAGTTCCGACAACATCTCCTGATTATGATGGCCAGGATTTTTAAAAACAACATAGGGAGCTTCGTTAAACAAAGCCATAGCGCAAGGTCCGCTGGCCATACCCATAAAAGCAAATGATACCTGAACTAAAGCTAAATCCCTAGACAGATTACTGTCAAAATACCTGGACACCAAAACATTCGGCAAACCGGTCATCCTATCATCTATTTTTTCATCGCCGATAAGTATAAACTTAGCTCCATAGTTACGATAACAGGAATTAAAAAAATTCAGCCAAACATCAAAATCTGCATTACTGCGATTAGCCATCTCATTTGGTTTATTTTTTAAATGAACTGCTATAGGCATATCTGAACCCACATGATCTTTAATAAAGCTTATCGCCCATTTTAAAGACTGATCTTCGCAGGAAAGTCGCGGTATAAAACCGTACTTTTTAAAATAATCCTGAATATAAAGTGTACTTCCATAAATATACTTTAACCCTTGTCTTTCATTGAACAAAGGCCAGGTGTAATATAAGTTAGAATCAATAAGATTTTGAAGCCCTTCTGATGTGGAAGACACATAAAATTTATCTATGCCTTTCATATTTACAATCGCGGATAAAAACGGTGAAAAGGTAGTTAACTTCTTATCCAGCAATACTACCGAATCCTTTCCTGGAAAAATCTTATCAGGGAACTTTAAGCCCGGGATATCACCTACGATACATATATCGGCAAAGCCTATTTTATTGATAATACATCGGGTTTGCAATTCCTCAATCAAAATCAACATACCGCCCAAACTTAAAGGTGATATATTCAAATCCCAGATACCTAAAACCCGACTTTTATCGTCTTTAAACATTAATTAAGGGACTCCTTAGCCGGTTTTATAATCATATTTTCAAAAAATTCTTTTCTATTTAACAATGGTTCTGAATCTTCGTTTGGCCTGCCGAACTTGACTTGAGGAATAACCCGGTATTTTCCTGCAATTTCAATATTACAAAAAACCGGCCCGTTGCAATTAATTACATCTTTCAATCTTCCAGGTAATTCGGCATTTTTAGTGATATTAACTGTTCTAAAACCATAAGCTTCAGCAACCTTAATGAAATCCGGGAAAGCCAATCCTCCATCCACGGTTGAAGCTAAATATTGGGAATCCATCCATTGATCTTGTGTTTGCTGAATCATCAAATAACCATGATTATTAATCAGAATTATTTTAATGGGAAGTTTATGCCTTATTACAGTTGCTAATTCCTGGATATTCATCTGCAAACTGCCGTCTCCTGTCACACAAATAATCTGTTTACTGTCTAAAGCAAAACTTGCTCCAATACTCGCAGGAAGCGCCCATCCCATTGCCGTGTTATTCCAATCATGATACAACCTTTGCCTTGTTTTAAAATCAAATGCTTGCATCATCCATGCCAATGAACACCCTGTATCAATAAAAATCACTTCTCCCTCTTTAGCAACCTTGGATAAAGATTTTACAAACACATATGGATTAACTTCCTCAGTGTCATAATATTCTCGTGGACAAATTGGATATTTATTTTTCCATGACATAATTCTTTCCAGCCATTTACTTATATTGCTATTCTTATATTTAGATAATTTCCGGCTGATAGAACTAATAAAATCTGCTGCATCAGCATTTACAAGAACATCAATATCTAATCCATATTTTTTAAACTTATTAAGTTCATTTTCGTCAATATCAACTACTATTTTCTTAGATTCTCTAGCAAAAGTATCTGCCGGACTACCGGTCGCTTTTGTATCCAGACGTGTGCCAATAGCTAATATCAAGTCAGCATTTTGAACTGCAAAGTTAGCATATCTAGTACCATGTGTACCAAAAGTCCCTATCAGCAAAGGATTGTCAGCCGGTAATATATCAGCAACCGCCCAAGTCGGGGCAACCGGAAATCCCAAGGTTTTTATCATTTTTAAGACCTCTGCATCGGTCTTTGCAAAACGCACACCCCACCCTAAAATCAGGATTGGTCTTTTAGCATTTTTAATCAATTCAATACAAGTATTGAGTGTTTTATCTTTTATTTTTAACTCTTGCTGCTCAGGTACAAAATGTTCTAATGTATCAGGATTAATCTGTTCTCTCTGAATATTATCAGGTATATCTATTAAAACCGGACCCGGTCTGCCTGATTTTGCCAGAAAACAAGCCTTTTCAATCTCATATCCGATCTTTTTGGGGTCATTAATCTGTACAGAATATTTTGTAATTGGCTTACATATATTAACAATATCTGTTTCTTGAAAACCAATTTGTCTTACACCTGTTCCTTCTTTTGAGCGGAATGTAGATACTTGACCTGTAATATATATTACAGGTACAGAATCATAGTAGGCGCAACATATCCCGGTAATTAAATTTGTTGCACCCGGACCACTTGTAGTAACCGCTGCACCTAAATTCCTGGTTACCCGTGCATATCCGTCTGCAGCCATAGCACCTGCCTGTTCATGCTGAGGACATATAAATGTTATTCCGGGAGTTTTTTCAATTGAATGTATTAAATGTAAAGATGCTCCTCCGGATACGACAAAAACGTGACGGATTCCTTTTTTAACCAAAAAGTCAATTATATAATCAGATAATTTCATCTTAAAATTCGATTACCAAGGCATCTGTTTTTTAGAGCTAATAAAGAGAGTGCCTTCCTTGTAACCGGTAGGCATTTCCCTAAAATGATTAACCTTCTGCCAATTGTTTTTTTGCGAAAATAAATTTATCTTTAAAGCTTTGAAGTAATCAAAGATATCGCGGGCATTGAACTTACTTTCTACTTCAACTAAAGCATCGGTCGTAGCCCAATCTGTTTTTTTTGTAGACAAAAGAATTTCTTTTTCATGTCCTTCAGCATCAATCTTAATTAAATCCGCCCAGCTTAAAAGTTCGGAGATAGCCTGGACATTAACCGAAAACTTATCCATCTTACCATATGTATTTCTTTTAGAGCCGGCCAGATGGCTACTGGTTGTGTTACCTAATACTCGTATAAATTCCATTTTCCCGGACTTACTGGAGACCGCACAATTAAATGCTTTTACACTTACACAACTATTTAGCGAGAGATTTTTTTGCAGGACATCAAAATGCCGCGGGTCAGGCTCAAAGGCCTTGACCTTATATCCGCATTTGTTCAATATAATCGAATGTAAACCTATGTTTGCACCAATATCAACTACATTTTTATATCGCTTGCGATTTAACCAGTAGAAGCTGAATATAATAAGTTCATCTATACCAAACAAATCAAGTGAATCAATAGCCCCCATTTTAAAATATGGAAACGCGATACCACCAAATGGGCCAAATCCCTTAATCTGCGCCCGCGAAGAATTAAATAAATTTTCCACCTCTTCTCTGATCGTATTTTTTAATAACCCGTATAGTCCGGTGCTTGGAGCATGGTAATTATGGATGCAGGGTAAAACCAGGATAATTTCTTTAAGCATTGAATCTGAATTAGTTACTTTCATAGAATTTTTAGCCTCCCGATAAATCAAATTAGTGTCCAAAATAACTCCTTCCCTGGCCTCCGTCAATGGGTACTATTGACCCTATAAAAAACGAGGCCTCTTCAGAACATAAAAATGTAATTGCATTTCCTATTTCATCCGGCGTGCCAAATCGACGAATTGCCATGCGTTCCGCCAGATATTTTTGAGCATGTTTTGGGCGTTTTTTAAGCGCTATATCCCAATATCCGTTGTCTGTCAAAATAGCACCCGGCAATACAGCTGTTACAACAATACCATCGGGCGCCAAAACACGTCCAATGCTTCTTGTATAAGCAGTCAGAGCAGCTTTTATTGAGCAATAAGTAACTGGACCGTGATTTTCCATCGAAGATATAGAAGAGATATTGATAATCCTTCCCCATTTTTTCTTGCGCATGGACGGAATAAGCAAAAGATTTAATTCTATCGCTATCTCCATATTAAAACGCCAGACTTTTCGCCATTCTTCTATGGAACAAAAAGGATCCGTAACATCAAGGGTTCCTCCTATATTATGAATAATTATATCAATTGGCCAAAAATTCGATTTCTTTAACCTGTCTACAAGTTTGGCAGGTGCATTTTTCTGCACTAAATCCATACCTATTCCGAAATGCCCGGAACCAGCGCCTCCTATCTCTTTTACCAGAGATTTAATATCAGAAATAGTGCGTGAAACAGCAAATATATTAGCACCTTCTCTTGCCAAACATAAAGACGCAGAACGGCCAATACCGCGGCCGGCACCTGTAACTAATGCCTTTTTCCCTTTAAGGCCGAAATCCATATTTCAATACCTCCATATTTTTTCGCAGTCAGAATGGTCCAGTAAATGTTTTATCCGGGATATCCATTGGGACATTACGATTTATGTCTGATTCTTCATGTGGTAACACAGAAAAACCTAACATCTTTCTTGTTGTATTAACTATATCTTCCGCACGCTTATAATAATTCTTTGCCAGAGCCGGGCTTGTCGGTGTCGGACAATCCGGAAGAGCGATACGCACGGGCGCCTGTTTAAGCGAGCTGAAACATTCCATACTGACTCGAGCAATGATTTCGCTTGCAACTGAAAAACTTCCAAATCCGGTATCTAAAGCCAACAACTTCCCTGTTTTTTTAACTGAACTCATAACCATATTCCAATCTATAGGAGCAATTGAACGAAGGTCGATTAAATCACAGGAAATACCTTGCTTACCTAACAATTCTACTGCACGCAGTGCCTCTATGGTCATATAAGACAGCGATATTATTGTTATATCATCACCTGTTTTAAGTTTATGAGCTTTACCTATCGGAATACGGAAATCTCCTTCAGGGACTTCCCCAACAAGATTGTGCAACCACCTGTGTTCTATAAAAATTACAGGATTATTGTCAAATATACTTGATAACAACAACCCTTTTGCATCTGCAGCGGTAGCCGGCATAACCACTTTAAGCCCTGGTATATGAGCAAACCACGATTGAAAACTCTGTGAATGTGTAGGACCCTGTCCCCAACCTCTGCCTACTAGAAGCCTTATCGTTATAGGAATAGACAGTTTACCTCCGAACATATAATGCCATTTGGCGGCGTTGTTTACTAGCTGGTCCATCGCAAGGAGAAAAAAATCAAGTCTTTGGTGTGTCATTACCGGCCTTATACCATTTAGTGACGCACCAATAGCTACCCCAGTCATGGCATTTTCTGCGGTTGGCATATCAAAAACTCTTTCGGGTCCAAATTTTTCCTTTAGACCAAGTGTCGTTCCGAATATTCCCTTAGGGTCATCTACTCCTAATCCGTAACATATCACGGATTTATCCATCTCCATTGCCTGGACCATCGCTTCATTTATCGCTTTCGCGTAAGTAATTTTATTGGCCATATCTTTTCTAAGCGTAGATATCCGTTAGTGCACTTTCCAGATTAGGGAAAGGCGATTTTTCCGCAAATTCAAACGCCTTTTCAATTTCTTTTTGTATTTCAGATTGCATTTCATCTATTTCATTTTGTGTAATATATTTTTCTTTAAACATATAAGATTCCATTGCACTAATAGGATCTTTCTCTTTCCACGAAAGATATTCTTCCTGTGTCCTGTAGCCAAGGTCATTATCAAAATTATGCCCGCAGTGTTCCCGCCAACGATATGTCTTAAACTCGAAAAACATCGGGCCACCGCCATCTCTTATAGAAACAACTGCAGTATTTACTTTATCATAAACATCCACTACGTTGTTGCCATCACCATGTTCGCTCCGACACCCTATACCACTAACCATTTTATATATTGCCCTGTTCTCCGGCTGCCTTACTTTTAACGGCGAATAAACGGAATAAAAATTATTCTCACAGATGAACAGTACCGGCAGATTTTTAAGAACAGCAAAGTTTACAGATTCATAGAATACGCCTTCTTCGATAGATCCATCACCAAAAAATACGCAACTTACCTGATTTGTTTTTTTAAGTTTTATTGAAAGTGCAAGCCCGACACCTACCGGTATTGTTCCGCCTACAATAGCTGTGCTTCCCATAAAACCTACGGAAGTATCTATCAAATGCATCGAGCCGCCCTTACCGGATGAACAACCGTCTGACTTGCCGTATATTTCAGCGATCATTCTGTTCAGGTCACCACCTTTTGCCAGATAATGACCGTGCGCCCTGTGGCTACTTACGGCAAAATCGTCTTTTCGCAACACCTGCCCGACAGCTGCCGCTACGGCTTCTTGTCCCGAACAAAGGTGCGTTGGACAACGCATCTTCCATTCGGAATAACGACTTGCAATAGTTTCTTCAACCGCGCGTATTCTCTTCATCTTCTGCAATAATTCTATAAGTATCTGTGTATTTTCTTTCATAATATTAAGGACAAAATAATTTTGTCAAGTCCTATAGATTAGTTAATTTTTTCATCGTTTTTATATTATACCATCTGTCTTCATTTTTAAGATTACCTGCTTTAAATTCCTGGACAATCTCTTTTATCGCTTCATCAACGCTGTGTTTTTGCTTAAATCCCGTATCAAGCAATTTCTTTGAACAAAGCCTATAAGACCGGGGGTCATTTGATTCACTAACAACAATTTCCGCGGGTATGTAGGTAACAACTTTCTTCGCTATATCTAAAATAGATATGTTTTCAAAACCGGCGTTATAGATACCTTCTATTTTATTTCCCATTTTGAGCAAATATAAATATACGGCGACCATATCTTTAATATGTATATTTGGACGTACCTGATTTCCCCCGAAAACCGTAATCTTACCGTTAGATAAAGCCTGGATAGTCAGCATATTTACAGAAAGGTCTAATCTCATTCTCGGAGAATAACCGCAAACCGTAGCAGGTCTTACACACTGGACCAGAATTTTATCTTTATAACTCATAAGCACCCTTTCACTAATCATTTTTGTTTTATTATAATCGGTAATCGGAACCAGGGAAAGATCTTCTGTCACTTCCGGCTCTTCTTTGACCCCATAAACGCTTCCGGAGCTGGCATATATAAATTGTTTTACTTTATTATTAATAGCACTCTCAACCAGTTGCATAGTTGCCAAAACATTTACCTCCCAGCTAAGTTTAGAATCCAACTCACTGCAGGGGTCGTTGGCTACATTAGCTAAATGGATAACAGCATCAATACCTTTCATAGGTATTTTTTCAACATTGCGTACATCTTCTTTAATGATCCTCAGATTTTTATGCTCTTTAAGATAGTTGCCAAACCACATTATATCTACTACGGTAATATGATGGCCTTCATCCAGAAGAGTCTTTGTAAGAACTGTTCCAACATAACCACAACCACCCAATAGAAGTATGTTCATATATTTCTCCCGTATAAATTGTGTAATGTGTTTTGTGTGATGAGTGATGAAATAATCATATCTTTTAACAACAATTAAAAACTAAGTAAAGTCATCCCACTTTTTAAAAACTTATCCTTTTTTATTGAATCGGAATTGCCGATAATACGAACTGCTTGTGCCCCTGCTATCTGCCCCATGAAAGTAGCCAAGTCTATTGACAAACCTTTTGCGGATGACAAAGAGGCTACGGAACAAAAAGCATCTCCTGCGCCGACGGTATCAACTATAGATTTCTCAAAAGGCATACATTCACATTCCGGTTCCCCTTTCTTAATACCAATCGTATCTGTGGCACCGCGGGTTAGCCAGCAATAACTAGCAGAAAATTTATGCTGCAACTTTTTTAATTCTTCAGTAAAATTTATATTACGCCGGCCACAAGCCAAAGTTAACTCTGTCTCATCTAAAGAGAAAGAATCTGCACGACGATATTGCTTGTCAATTATATTGAACCCGTGATTATAACTATTTGTCTGACAATTAAGGGCAAGAAAAGGCGCCTTCTCCTGAACGAGTTCGCGGATACGCTCCTGCATGAGCCCATGGCCAAAGTCCATTACCATAATCAAATCGTAATCTTTTATACAACCATTGATCAGGTTATAAATCAAAACTTGAATTTTTTCGCTTAAATACTGTTCATTTATCACATTAATAGCGAATAGTTTGGATAATTCTTTCCCTTCAGAAAGCGGCTCAACAAAACGCTGTTTTACGACAGTAATAAAATCAGGACTACGGATTATTTCATCTTCATCATAACTTATATATTTGGCTAAAGCCGGCTCTACCCATTCCTCCGTGCCAACCAAGCTGATAAACTTAATATTAGACGTAAATTGTTTCACATGGCGGAAAACTGCCAAAGCACCGCCCGCCTGTGTTTCTTCGGATAAAAATCTTGCAGAAATAATGCGATTCTTTGAAGTAAGACCCTGCACTTTAACGGAAGAGTACCGGTCAAATATTACGTCCCCGATAATTAAAACTTTTAAATCCTTAAAACTTTCTACTATTTCCCTGAATTTGTTCGGCGTGTATTTTGCAGCCAACTTCTTACAAAATTCTTTCATTTTAGGCGGGTGAACTTCAAAATGACTATTCAGCAATTTTGTCGAACTAAATACAACTGAACCCACATAATGCACCCGTCCACCCAATCGTTCTACCATTTTAATGTCATCGTAGATATTTCCGGTTACATCAATTTTTGGATTTTCATATTCTTTACCTTTACAATATATATGCGGCTGGACACATTCTATCGCTTCACAAGCGGTAGGAAAAGGAACTACCACTACATAATCAACACATTCTAAAGATGACAGATATTTGACCCTGAGTTCATCATTGAAATATGGACGGCCCGGACCCTTATTCACATTTTTTGCTGCAGTAACAGTTACTACTAATATATCACCCAAAGCTTTAGCTTCTTCAAAATGAATAATATGACCCGGGTGAAGAAGATCAAATGTTCCGTGACATTGGACAATTTTCTTACCTTCGCTTTTAAGTTTAGCAAAAATACGCCCGGCATTGCTAAACGGAATGTTTTTCTTACCTGTAAGCATAATTTACTCCCTTAAATTGCTGCAACTTTAAATAATTATTATTCTTTATGAATATATTCTAACGGTTGTTTTTTTAACTCTTTATAATTATTATCTACCCAATCTATAGTTTCACATATGCCATCTTCTAAACTGATACAATCTTTCCATCCCAGTTCCTGATGTAATTTAGTACTATCTAAAATATATGCAGCATCTTTACCCGGCCGCTCATCAACAACATCAACAATATCATTAAATTTAACACTCATCATTTTACATATCATTTCAACTAATTGCCGGATTGATATATGAACATCAGTTGATATATGATAACTGTCTCCTAAAATTCCTTTTCGAGCAATCCTAAGAGTAGCATCTGCGACATCCCTAATGTGGATAAATGATCGCACTGAATGTCCCCCGCCATGAAGAGGAATTTTCTTTTTAAGCTTTATATAAAGAATCGCACGCGGGATAATCCTATAAAGTTGTTGTCCGGGACCATAAACATTTGCAGCACGAGTAAAAACTACTGGAAATTCATATTGTTTGAAAAAAGTGTTAAGATGTAAATCACAGGCAGCCCTTGATGCTGCATACGGCGTACTGGGATTAAAAGGATTTGACTCGGTTACCTTACCACTGCAACTACCATATACTTCCGGTGTAGAAACATGGACATATTTCTTTATAAAATCAAAATGTCTTATCTTATCATGTAATTTAACATTTCCTACTACATTTGTCTGATACCAATGTTCCGGATGTTCCCAACTCTGGGCAACCATACTCTGCGCAGCAAAATTTATAATGTAATCCGGACGAAACTGACGAACAGTTTCAGTTATGGCATCAGTATCACGATTAATATCAAGTTGTTTAAATTTAAATGCGTCGTTAAGTTTATCAACATTATTCCATTTATATGGTAAAAATGCATAGATTAGTTCTTTTGACCGGCTAATACCTAATACCTGAAGTCCCTTGGATATACAGTGTGCTATAAAACTTGATCCGGAAAAAGAATTACTACCAATTACAACAATTTTTTCAGCCATCACTCTAACTCCCAATACCTATTAATTCATCTATTGTGCTATTCAATATATAAATACTTACTTTAAATTTATTTCCTTTTATATTTACGTTCCAAGAGAATCATATCAAGTATACTATGGCATATAGCCTGATGTATAATTTCTACGTAACCATATGAAGGAGAAGGCACATAAAAATTTATATCCCCTAAAGAACAGAGGGGATTTTTTTTATTAAATCCCGATAATGTAATTATATTGAGTTTTTTTGAACACGCCATTTTCACTCCTCTAATTATATTCTCAGATTTACCGGAACTACTAATCGCAAATAAAACATCCCCTTTATCCGCAAACATCTCTATCGGTTTTTCAAATACATATCTATAACCAAAATCATTACTAACACAAGTTAATAGAGAACTATCATTAAAAGCAAGCGATTGAATTCCGCCATTTTTCCAGAAATCAGTAGACATATGACTTGAGATGGAAGCACTTGCACCGTTACCGATAAAAAACAACTTACCGCCTTTATCAGATTGTCTTTTAATGACATTACAGACAACTTCGATACCCTTAAAAAAGCCTAATTTATTTCTTCTACTATTTGTAACTCTAACAGAATCAAATAATACTGAAAGTTCATTGTAATACTTTTCTATAAATCGCTCCATAAATCACCTTCCTAATTTTGAGAAATATTAATAAAATCCAATAACTTATATTTTTCAACTAACAATTCCTGTCACGATTAATAAGTTAATTTTTTATGCAGTAACTTATTATCAATATTTTTATATTGGATATTTTTTGAAAAATTCAATAATAAACGCTAAAACTAAGGCTAAAAATAATCCAGAAAAAGTATAATTAATAGCTGTAATTAATTTTGAGGGACCACTTTTTAAAATCGGTAAAGTAGGCTCAGCAACAACTGAAGCAGTCTTTGTAAAATATTTCATATCCATCTCTTTTGATTTTATTCTTGCTTCAAGGTCCAACTGCCTTTTTAACGCATTTTCCTTCAATTGAATCAAACCCTGGAACACATATCCCTGCCCTTGTGTACTCGCACTCTCTTTTTGATAAAGTGTTTTGTCAATTTTTTCAAGTTCAGCTTTAACCGATAAAAATTGTTCTTTCAAGTTAGTCATTTCATTTTCAGAAATTTCCAACGCGTTTTTTGCTAACTTTTCTTGTCTTTTTAATATCATTGAGATAAGAATATCTGTTAATTTTTTTGCTTCTTCAGGTGTACTTCCTTTACCTATTATCTGCATATAACCCAATTTGTCCATAATCTTGAATCTAAAAGAAAGGGCATATGCTTCTTTTTCTTTCATACCAAGCTCAGATGCAATCTCTTTTAAATATGGATTTAACGGATTCTTGAAAAAGAATTCTGCGATTTGTACGGTTTCTACTGCCACATTGTTGATTTTTGCCGGCTCAATAATTGCAGTTGACTCGTATGTAACAGGCAGAAAAGTAAAGGAGTATATTATAGCAATAACTGCACATACCGCAGTAAATCCTACAACCAATCTAAATCTTTTCTTAATTATCTTTAGACAGTCAATAAATATCTTTATAAAATCAATTTCCTTCTCTTCCATTACTCCTCCTTTTCTATCCATCTATTCTTTCATATTCTTTATTTTCTTATTGTCCAGAAATCGTCAGATAAATCACGGGATTCCAAATATTGATACGGCATTGTAAAATAACCTTTTATACCCCACTCAATACCCCACGAATTCCTGACTATGAATCTTTTTAATTTTTCATCGTATCCCACCGACACAACAGCATGCCCTCCTAACATATGTTCTTTTCCATCAGGTAAATTTGCAATACCCGTGCGAACGACCTCTTGTGTCTGAAAACTCTCATATACGGCAAATCCAAAAACAAAAGGAAAACCGTCTGCTAAACATACTTTCATCTCATCTATAGTATTCATTCTGTGATATGAAGTTATACAATGTTTTTTAGCCGACTGATATGTTTTAAGAGAAGGTTTTTTTGTAAAATTATTTATTTTGTAAGGCCATGTAGTTTCAGAACAAGAACCCCATTTTACCAACGATTTTATTCCATCTCTTAACATAGCACCTGAATCTTCATTAACTGTATCTCGTAATAATCTTTCATTATAGTAAATAAATAATCTGCTCTGGTCAATATAACCATTCCCGTCTCGCACATCTAAAAATTCCAAATTACCTACCAAAGCATTTGCAGTACAACTTCCTAATTGTCCCTGGTCTTCAATAGAAGAACATTTTTTTCTTAAGTCAACTTTGACTGGTAATGTTTTTGGAACTTTCATTACCCTTGAATAAAGAAAATCTCTATTATCAGGAATATCAGGTATCCACCCATATTTCCTTTTATTATTATTCATATAACATTTATCACTTATAGCGGCTCTTTTTCAAAATATTCAATTGCGAATACAATAAAAATAGAAAATATAAAGAATAGACTTGTTATAACATAAATTGTTCTTGTTTTTTCTGATGAAACACTTATTCTTGGGAGAGATGCTTCTGCTACTATAGTTGCAGATTTTGTATAGTATTTCAATTCCATTTCTTTTTGCCTTAATCTTTCATACAATTGTGTTTGCCTTGTTAAAGCACTTTCCTTTGACTGAATCAATGCTTGATATATATATGATTGTGCCAGAACATCTGTCATTTCTTTTCTTAATATTTTTTTATTCAATTGTTCAAGATCATTTTTAATAAATATATTTTGTTCATTTAAATTGTTTATTTCTTCATTAATAATTTTCAGGGCATCCTTCATTAAATCATCCTGCCTTTTCAAAATCAACGAACAAATCAAATCAGCTAATTTTTTTGCATTTTCCGGTGTATTGCCTTTAGCTTCTACTGATATATAATCCAATTTATTTTTTATAAAAAACCGATTAGCGAGATTATATGCTTTTTTCTCTTGTATATCCATTTTTGCCGCGATATCTTTTAGATATGGATTTAATGGATTTTTCAATAACAATTCTAAGGAATCTGCAGTTTCAACAGGTACTTTTTGAATCTTTGCCGGTTCAATTAAGGCAACTGTTTCATAAATTTTTGGGGTGATTAACACATATAACACAGAAAGCATAATACCAGTAACAGTAATATATACAATCAGTTTCCACCTCTTTTTTAATATTCTTAAATAATGCCTAAAATCAATTTCTTGCTCTTCCATAATTTCATCCCCTTTGAAAATCTTTGCTTGCCAAGGGCAAAATCTTTACATTTTAATATGGTAAATTTTCTATTTTATTAATATGTTTAGCCGGATTGCCTGCCACGACCACACCGTCTGGTACATTTTTAGTTACAACACTTCCTGCACCAATAAGAGTATGTGCACCGACAATTATACCGGGAAGTAAGGTGCTATTTGCACCAACTATCGCATGTTTTTTAATATATGCTCCTTTCAATTCTTTTTTAACATTTGGAGATTTTGGATATTTGGCATTAGTGAAAACTACGTTCGGTCCTATCCAACATTCGTCTTCAAGCACTGTAAATTCAGGTATAAATACTTGAGTGTGAATTCTTACTCCACTTCCAATTTGGATATGATGTTCAATTACAGATAAAGTACCTATACTCACGTTATCGCCTATTTTATTTAGTTCTCTTATGTTAGCTTTATTCCCTGTCTGGAAATTGTTTCCAATTTTATTACCGGCATAAATAACAGTGTGTGACCGGATTACTGCATTATCACCAATAACTGTTTCTAATTCACCTGTTTTAAAACCCTTTGGCGGTACTCCAATTATTGCGAATTCTTCTACAATGCAGTCCTTTCCTAATTTTACTTTGGGATAAATAATGGATTTTTTATTTATTTTATTTATCATTGATTAATCCAATCTTTTAACTGGCTTGCCAAGGGCAAGCGACTACTTTGTTTAAACTTTTTCTTTTATTTTAGTAACTATGTAATTAATCTTTTCATCATCTAATTCAGGATACATTGGGAGCGAAAGAGTTTCATCCTGTGCTTTTTCTGATATAGGGAAATCGCCTTTTTTATATCCTAGGTTTTTATATACTTCCTGCAAGTGAAGTGATTGGGGATAATAAATCTGGCAAGCTACTTCGTTTTCTGACAAATGCTTTTTTACTTTATCTCTTGTTGCTTTATCTTTAAAACGTATATTATAATAATTAAACGAATGCCTGCAATTTTTAGATACCATTGGCACAATTGCTACTTCTTTAAGTGCATTATTATATTTTTGAGCGATTTCATTCCTCATTTCTGTCCATTTTTCAATATATTTTAGCTTAACCGAGAGAATTGCCGCCTGGATTGTATCGAGACGTGAATTAAACCCATTAATTTCAGTTAAATATTTTTCACGCTGGCCATGATTTCTTAGCATTAATATATTTGTGTAGATTTTTTCGTTATTTGTAATAACCATACCACCATCCCCAAAACATCCTAAATTCTTAGCTGGAAAAAAACTGAAACAACCGGCATCACCTTGAGAACCAGCAAGTGGGAAGCCCTCCACTAAACCCTTGGCGGGCAAGTGGGAAGTGGGAAGTGTAGATTTTGCTGAAAATGATTGAGCGCAATCTTCTATAACTTTCAAATTATATTTTTTTGCAATTTTTAAAATTTCTTCCATATTGCACGGATGCCCGTACAAATGAACAGGTAAAATTGCTTTTGTCTTTTTTGTTATTTTCTTTTCTATTTCTTTCGGATTAATAGTATAAGTTTCTAAATCAATATCAGCAAAAACAGGTATTCCGCCTGCCTGAACAATTGCCTCACTGGTTGCTATAAATGTAAATGGTGTTGTAATTATTTCATCACCTTTATTTATACCACAGGCAAGTACCGCAATTTTTAACGCGTCCGTCCCATTGGCTACACCTGCTGCATACTTTACACCGCAATATTTTGCGAATTCACCTTCAAATCTTTTCACTTCTTCACCTAAAATAAAGTTTGTTTTATCCAGAATATTTTTTATCGCACTATCAATTTCGTCTTTGATGCTTAAATAATTTACTTTTAAATCAACCATTTGTATCTTCATATAAATACCCCTGAACTGACACGGAACTAAAACACAGAACAGACACAGAATTTTCAATAAACCCTACGAAGTATTTGTATTCCATTGGAAGCACCAAAGTTTATTAAAAATCCAAGTTTATAATTTGAACATTTAAGATAGTACCAAAATTGTTTAATATCTTCTTGTGTTATCACTGGCTTTACTTTTAATTCTATCATAATTTTGTCTTCAACAACTAAATCCGGAACATATGTCCCAACTTTCTTACCATCAAAATATACAGAAACTCTCTTTTCCTTTTCTACAATCAACTTTTTATTTATAATGCCATTATAACAAGCATTTTGATATATTTTTTCCTTATGCCTATTTCTAAATTTCTTATAAATATCAAATGCTATACCACGAATAATATAAGACTCATGTTCATATAAAAGCTTACTCATATTTCCGTGTCAGTTCGGTGTCTAGTCCTATTTCTGTTCCGCGTTCCTTTATAGACCTCTCGCTAAAATATCCTGCATGTGGATTATACCAACAACTTTTTTATTCCTATTTAGGACAGGTAAAACAACAATTGCTTTTTCCCTGTTCTGCATAACTGCTAATACATCTGTTGCTTTCATATCTGAATATGCAAACACCGGTCTTGGATTCATAATATCTTTTATTTTTTTTGAAAATATATCTTCTCTTTTCTCTAAAACTTTTCTTATATCGTAATCAGTTATAAAACCTAATAATTTCTGGCTTTTACCTATCACAGAAACCGCACCGCATCTCTTTTTTGTAATTTCTAAAAACATTTTACTTATTGAATCATCAATTTTAATCAACGGGTTATCTGTACCGGACCTCATAATATCGCCAATTGTTAAAAGAAGCCGTTTACCTATTATACCACCGGGATGAAGTAACCCGAAATCCTCTGATTTAAATTTTCTCATTTTCATTAATGTTATCGCAATTGCATCACCAATAACCAAAGCGGCAGTAGTGGAATTTGTCGGTATCAGATTTAAAGGGCAGGCCTCCTGATTTATTTTCGTAAATAAAATTAAATCAGAATTTTCTGCAAGTGTAGATTCAAGATTAGCTGTTATAGAAATTATTTTTGCTCCTATTTTTTTAATGGACGGAAGTATGCCTAAAAGTTCTTCGCTCTCCCCCGATTTCCCAATCGCTAAAATTATATCATTTTTATGAATAACCCCCAAACTCCCATGCATCCCTTCAGTAGGATGTAAATATATAGCCGGGGTACCTGTTGAAACCAGTGTAGCAGCAATTTTTTGAGCTATATTTCCAGATTTTCCAACACCGGTCACGATAATTTTTCCCTTACAAGTAAAAATCATTCTTATTGCTTTTTTATATGAATCGTTAACCCCGATTTTTACACTTTTTAAAGTATCTATTTCACTTTTTATGACTTCTCTGACATTTCTTAATATATTCATTAAAAACCTCGCTGATTTACGCTGATTACTACGCAGATAAACGCTGAATATTCCACATTTATAAAATTCAAGAAACGTCGGATTTAAACATTTAATCCCGAATTAGCAAGATGTGAAATCAAATCTACAGAGTTTTCTGTAGTTTTATTTTTTACTGTGTAAAATATAACTGTATTATTAGCAATCTTCTCAATTTTAACTGCACGGGAATATTTAACATCCGGTATAGAAAGTTTTTTTATGGCTATTTCTGTTAAATCTGCTAATTCGTTATCACCTACTATTAAAAAGTTTTTAGCCCCGGACTTATATCTTTCCATAACTAAGCTTTGGATTTTTTCACGGATAAGTTTCAAAACACTGATGGTTTTAAGCGTATAGTTATATGATTTCTTTGCTTTTTCTGAAAATCCCTTTGGTGTTAAAAAATATTGTATGTTGCGATGATTAAGCTGTTTTATTTTGATATAACCTGTTCTTGCTAACCGGTTAATTATAAGATTGGTAAGTCCAAGCGATATGCCCAGTTTCCAGGCAATTATCCTTTGGTTCGGTGAATGATTATTTGAAAGTTCTGAAATTACAGCGAACTCTTTTTCCGATATAGCGGCACCCATTTTTACCTCTTTGTTCAATTTATGAACATTATATAAAAATGAATGTAAATGTCAAGCCTTTTTCTACTTTTATGAAAAATATTTTTGTGACTTTAAAGGCGAGATTCTTCCCCCGAAGAAACGTCGGGGTCAGAATGACTGCTGGCGGGTGAAATTATAAATATTTGTAGATTCAGTCACGGGCTAGGGCTAAACCGTAAACTTTTCTTACCCCTGTACGTTTTAAAACCTTTGAACATTCTTCAAAAGTGGAACACGTGGTTACAATATCATCAACAAGTACTATATTCTTTTCTTTTAACAATGCCGGTTCTTTCACGATAAATACATCTTTTAAGTTGACGAGCCGTTCTGCACGGGAAAGTTCAAACTGAGGTTTTGTATCTTTTATTCTTATTAAATTTTTCTTAATAACTTCTTTGTTTAATTTATTCGAAATAAACTCTACCAGAAGCTGTGATTGATTGTAACCACGCTCAAACTCTCTTTTTGTGCTCAACGGAACAGAAATAAAATAATCAATCAGATTTACATCTATGTTCTTTTTTATTGTATCTAACAGCAGATTCCCTAATACTACTTTTAAAAAATCTTTTTCTTTAAATTTTAATATTAGTTCTCTTAATATACTGCAATATTTACCAACAGTAATTATTTTATCAAAATGATATTTTGTTTTACGGCACTGCCAACAGTGAGCACCACCATCGGGAAGAGGTTGAAAACAGGTTAAACAATATGGGAATTTTATATATTCAATTTTATCAAGGCAGGTTTGACAAACGAATGGATTCACTTTATTTGCATCTTCTCCACAAACAACACAAATATTTGGAAAGAAAAAATTAATAACTGTTTCACTTATTTTTGATATGTTCATAATACACGAATGCACACGAATAACGACAAATATCACAAATACTACACGAATAAATCAAGTTAGATTATTCGTGCTATAATTCGTGAGATGTTACAAAATTCGTGATAATTCGCGTTTATTATGCTTTAATAACTTTTTTATTTTTTTGTTTTATCGCATTTCTCGTATCAATAATCAATTTGGAATTTTTCAATATAAAATCGTGGTCATAACAGGAATGATCGGTTGCAATCAAAACAGCGTCATATTTTTTAATATTTTCAGCTGTTAGCTTAACAGATGCTTTTTCAATTTTGTGGTGACGCATTTTTGGTATTTTGTTAATGTACGGGTCGTTATAAGAAACTATTACACCTTTTTTCTCTAAAATTTCAGTAAGTTCTAGTGAAGGCGATTCTCGTATATCATCTGAGTCTTTTTTATACGCCATACCTAATATCAGTATTTTTGAATTTTTCAAAGCAATACCTTTTTCGTTTAAGGCATCTTGCAATTTTTCAATGACATATTCCGGCATTTTAGTATTGACTTCTCCGGCAAGTTCAATAAACTTTGCCTGAAAATTATATTGTTTTGCCTTCCAGGAAAGATAAAAAGGGTCAATTGGAATACAATGCCCACCCCAACCAGGTCCCGGATAAAAAGGCATAAAACCAAACGGTTTAGTCTCTGATGCTTTTATTACTTCCCAAACATCAAAACCCATTTTATCAAATAAAATTTTAAGTTCATTTATCAGAGCAATGTTAACAGCCCTAAAGGTATTTTCCAACATTTTCGTTGATTCAGCCACTTTTGTAGAGGAGACAGGTATGACTTTATTTATCACACTGCCATACAAAAGTGACGCAATTTCGGTTGATATTACATTTATGCCACCAACAACTTTTGGAATTGTTTTTGTTGTATATTTTTTGTTACCGGGATCCTCTCTTTCAGGAGAAAATGCAAGATGAAAATCTTTGCCAGCTTTAAGTCCATCTTTTTCTAATATCGGCTTTACAACTTCATCTGTGGTACCCGGATATGTTGTGCTTTCAAGAACAATCAGCTGTCCTTTCTTTAAATATTTTGAAATTACTTCTGTCGTGTTAACGATAAAACTCATGTCCGGTTCCTTCATAACTGTTAACGGGGTAGGTACACATATAATAATGCAATCACAAACTTTCAATTTTGAAAAATCTGTAGATGATTCAAAATCTTTTATACTTTTTATTGTTTCTGACGGGATATGTTTTATGTAACTCTTTTTATTTTTCAATAACGCCACCTTTCTTTTATCGACATCGAGCCCGATTGTACGAAAACCTTCCTTAGCAAACTCAATTGCAAGCGGAAGCCCGACATATCCTAATCCTATAACAGATACAATAGCTTTTCTTTTTTTTATTTTCTCTTTAATATCCATAAAACTCCCGAAAATAATCTATTGTTTTTTCCATACCTTCTTCAAAATTTACGGACGGTTTATAACCCAAATACTTTTTTGCCAATGATATATCAGCAAGTGTATGCCTCACATCACCTACCCGTTTTGGTTTAAAAATAAACTTTGGTTTTATTCTTGTAATTTTTGATATGGTATTGGCAATTTCTAAGATTGAATGTTTACTATTACAGGCAATATTAAAAACTCCCCCGGATCCTGATATGTTCTTAGCAGTCATTGATAATATATTTGCGTTAACAACATTATCAATATATGTAAAATCCCGCGATTGTTTCCCATCACTATGAATTTCAAACGGCTTATTTTTAAGTCCGCAATAAATAAATAACGGGACTACAACCGCATATTTTGATTCCGGGTCCTGGCGGGGACCAAATACATTGAAATAACGTAATGAAACAGTTTCAAGCCCGAATATTTTTGAAAAAACCTGACAATAATACTCACCGGTTAATTTTGAGACGGCATATGGGGAGACCGGCTGAGGTTTCTGAGTTTCTCTTTTCGGAAGTTCTTTTGTATCCCCATAGGCCGACGACGAAGATGCATAAATAAATCTCTTAACCTTTTCATTTTTCGCTGCAACCAACAGATTAAGTGTTCCTGCAATATTTACATCATTAGTTGAAACAGGATCATCAATAGAACGCGGGACTGAACGCAAAGCAGCTTCGTGAAAAACGAAATCAATGCCTTTCATTGCTTTTCTAACTATCTTTTCGTCCCTGATATCTCCTTTAATAAGTTCAATTTTATTAAATATATGTTTTATATTTTCTAAACGACCTGTACAAAAATTGTCAATTATACGAACCTTATAATCTCTCACTAAAAGCTCGTCAACAATATGCGAACCGATAAAACCAGCCCCTCCGGTAACTAAAACTAAACTTTTTTTTGAAACCATTTTATTGTCCTTTCAAGCCCTTCTTCCAAAAATACTTTTGGATACCATTTTAATATTTTTTTTGCTTTTGAAATATTAGGTTGTCTAACCTTAGGATCATCAATCGGAAGTTTTCTAAAAACTATTTTGCTTTTTGAACCTGTTAGTTTTAATATAATTTTTGCAAATTCTAAAATTGAATATTCATCAGGGTTACCAATATTTACCGGTTCATTTTGCGATGAATTTAATAACCTGCATATACCCTCAACCATATCGGATACATAGCAAAAGCTTCTCGTTTGTTCGCCAGTCCCGTAAATCGTTAAAGGTTTTCCCCTCAACGCTTCTGATATGAAATTAGGTACAACTCTTCCATCATTTAGTCGCATTCTTTCGCCAAAGGTATTAAAAATTCTAATAATTTTTGTATCAATCTTATGAACTCTGTGGTATGCCATTGTAATTGCTTCAGCAAACCTCTTTGCCTCATCATAAACACCACGCGGACCTATTGGATTAACATTTCCCCAATAATCTTCTCTCTGAGGATGAACAAGCGGATCACCATAAACTTCAGAAGTTGAAGCAAGTAAAAATTTTGCTTTTTTTTCTCTTGCAAGTCCTAATACATTATGAGTACCTAGAGAACCGACTTTTAGTGTCTGTATTGGAAGCTTTTCGTAATCGATTGGGCTTGCCGGAGATGCAAAGTGAAGGATAGCATCTATTGAACCATTAATTTTTATAAATTTAGTTACATCGTGTTTCACAAATTTAAATTTTTTTGTCTTCCTAAGATGTGCTATATTTTTCAGAGAACCAGTTAAAAGGTTGTCTATGCAGACAACATGATGTCCATCATTTATAAATCTGTCGCATAAGTGACTTCCTACAAAACCAGATCCGCCAGTAATTAAAATTTTCATATGAATGTAACTCTTCAATCTTTTAATCTTTCAATATTTTAATTTTAAATCTATCTCCCAATACTTTTATATATAAAACCTAATTTTCTCATTGTTTCCGGTTCAAAAACATTTCTTCCATCAATAATTATAGGGTGTTTCAAGAGTTTCTTTATTTTTTCTAAATCAACATTTCTTATCTCATCCCATTCTGTCATAATTACAAGACAGTCGGAGTTTTTTGCAACATCATACGGGTTTTTACAATATATAACATTTTTTAGAACTTCTTTTGCTTTTTCTCCTGCCTGCGGGTCATATGCTTTAATTTTTGCACCTTCGTTCTGAAGCATATTTATTATATCAATTGACGGAGCAAAACGCATATCATCTGTATTTGGCTTAAATGCGAGACCCAAAATACCGATTGTTTTACCTTTAATAACCCACAAAGCATCCTCTATTTTTTTAATCAAATTTTGTTTTTGTTTCTCATTTATTACTTTAACATTTTTTAATAATTCAAAATCATATCCAAGTTTTTTGGAAATCCAAAAGAATGCTTCAAGGTCTTTCGGAAAACAAAATCCGCCAAAACCGGTTCCTGCATTTAAAAATGATTTGCCGATTCTTTTATCTAACCCCATTCCTTCAGCAACTTTTTCTATATCCGCACCGCATCTTTCACAAACATTTGCAACCGCATTTATAAAAGATATTTTTGTTGCAAGAAATGAATTAGATGCATGTTTAATAATTTCAGCACTTTTTATATCAGTAACCAAAATTTTTGCATTCAGCGGTTTATAAATTTCTTTTAATATATTTTCTGCCTTCTTTGACGATACTCCTATAACTACCCTGTCCGGATTAAAGGTATCATGCACAGCAGAACCTTCTCTTAAAAATTCCGGATTTGAAGCAACGTCAAATGAAACGTTCTTTTTAAGATTTCTTTTTATGGTCATCTCAACTTTTTCGCCTGTTTCAACCGGTACTGTAGATTTTTCAACTATAAGTTTATAGCTATCCATATTTCTGGCTATTTCAGATGCGACATCCTCTATATATGATAAATCAGCAGAACCGTCTTCACGGGACGGTGTTCCCACGCAAATGAATATTGCCTCCGATTTTCTCACCGCATCCCTAATGTTTGTTGTGAACGATATTTTTTTATTTTTTATATTTTTCTTTAAAATCTCTTCAAGTCCCGGTTCAAAAATAGGAATTTTGTTTTTCTTCAGTGATGATATTTTATTTTTATCATTATCAACACATATCACGGTATGTCCGATCTCTGCAAAACACACACCGGTCGTAAGTCCAACATAACCAGTTCCAATTACCGCTAATTTCATATTTTTATTCGCTCCATTCACCTCAACTAACATATAGCACGCCAAGGGTCTACGACAACTACAATAATGACATAATCTACAAAGATAGAAGTTATATTATTGATTGGATTTTCTATTACACAAATTTATATTTCTTCCAAATAGCTTTTTAACGCTTCTTTCCAACTTCTTACAGGCTCAAAACCATTTAGTTCCCACATAAAATTTTTAAGTATTGATGCCTTAGGTCTTTTAGCAGGACGATTTAATTCCTCAGTCGTTATAGGTTTTATTTTGACTTCGGACCTCGGACCTCGGACCCCGGACTGTCTTATTATCTCCTTAGCAAAATCATACCAACTGCAGCTTTCGGAATTTGTAATATGGTATGTCCCATAAAGGCCAGTTGAGCGTTCATAGTTCATAGTTATAAGCTGTTTAATAGATTCTGCTAAATCTTTTGTATATGTCGGGGAGCCAATTTGATCATTCACAATTTTTATTTCTTTTTTCTCTTTAGCTAAATTTAAAACTGTTTTTACAAAATTCTTGCCGTTTTTTCCGAAAAGCCATGAAGAACGAACAATAAAATATTTATTCAGCAGCTGCTGAATGATAACCTCACCAAAATATTTTGATTTACCATATATAGATAAAGGATTAGTTTTGTCAAACTCAATATATGGTTCTTTTTTTTCGCCATCAAAAACATAATCAGTAGATATATAAACCATTGCAGTATCAAATCTTTGGCAGGCAAGCGCAATATTCCTTGTCCCTAATACATTTAACCTGTAAGCTGCATCCGGCTTGCTTTCTGCACCATCAACATCAGTCCAAGCAGCGGTATGAATTACAATATCAGGATTTATTTTTGTTATGGTATTATATGTTTTTTCAAAATCGGTAATGTCACAGAGATGGAAACTGGAAACTGGAAATTGGAAATTAGGTTCTTTTATGTCAATAGCAAAGAGTTCATCTTCGTTAAAAATTCTACATAAATCATAACCAAGCATTCCACAACCGGTAATTATAATCTTCATTGTTTGCTCCGCAAACACACTGAACTGACACAGAACTGAACAGATTTCTGTAATAGTTTAGAGATTGTGTCATAACCCACAATTTGTCATTGCGAGAGCCAATTTATTGGCTCGTGGCAATTCCGTCTTCGACAGACTACATTTCTTGAGATTGCTTCGCTTACACTCGCAATGACATCGCGACACATCCTTTGTACTATCTATATATTTTTACTGCAATTTCACAGATTAAAAACTTCTATTGTTTTTTAGTAATATTTTTAATAATTTTTTTCTTTAACGGGCGCCACCAATTCTTATTATCTTTGTACCATTTTATTGTTTCTTTTAAACCTTTTTCAAATGTATGTCTGGGATACCAACCAAGTTCTTTTTTTATTTTTGCAAAATCGATTGCATATCTGAAATCGTGACCTTTCCTGTCAACAACAAATTCCATCATTTCAGAACCTTTGCCAAACTCTTTCAAAATCATTTTTGTTATGTCGATATTTTTAATTTCCGCATTTCCGCCAAGACAATAAGTTTCACCGATTTTCCCTTTATGTAAAATTAAATCCACACCTTCATTGTGGTCTTCAACATGAATCCAATCACGGATATTCATACCTTTACCATATACAGGAACTTTTTTACCTTCAATCAAATTTGTAATAAACAAAGGAATAAGCTTTTCAGGAAACTGATACGGACCATAGTTGTTTGAACAATTGGATATTGTTACAGGAAGTCCGAAAGTATAAAAATAAGCACGAACAATATGGTCAGCTGCAGCCTTTGATGCAGAGTAAGGAGAACGAGGACTATAAGAAGTATTTTCGTTGAATTTTCCTGTCTTACCCAGTTCTCCAAAAACCTCATCAGTTGAAACATAATGAAACCTTTTGTTACCGTTTCTTAATGCAGAATCCAGCAAAATCTGTGTCCCAACAACATTTGTTTTTATAAAATCATCTGCATGCAGGATACTCCTGTCAACATGACTTTCAGCAGCAAAGTGCACCACTGCGTCAACATCTTTCATTACTGAATTTACCAGTTTCTTATTACAAATATCTCCTTTTATAAATTTATACCTTGTGTTATTTGCAACAGAAGCAAGATTTTTTATATTACCCGCATATGTCAGTTTATCTAAATTTACAATTTTATAATTTTTATATTTTTTCAAAATATATAATATAAAATTGCTGCCTATAAAACCGGCTCCGCCTGTAACTAAAATTTTCATATAAATACCAAATTAAGATCTAAGATTCAAGATTCAAGATTTTGGAGTAATTTACTTACTACTTATCTTTACCTGTTTTCCCTACCAGCCTTTTTTCTTTTTCCACGGATTATACGGTATTGTCGGATCATCCAACTGAATACGGTATTCATCCGGCTTTTTATATCTATAAATTTCGGTTGGAATATTCATAATCCAACTCTCACCTTTTGAAATGCATTCAAACCCGTGAATGACCTTTGGCGGGATTGTTAATAACGCCGGTTTCTTTTCTGAAAGCTCAAATTCCATAAATTCCTTTTTTTTAGAGTCAATTAGAACAATTCTAGCCTTGCCTTTTACAACACAAAAATTATCTGTTTGGATTTTATGATAATGCCATCCTTTAACCCAGCCAGTTTTACATACAGTAATATATGCCTGCCCGAACTTTTTAAAATCCGGCCAATCACTGCGAAGTATTTCAAAAAGTGCTCCACGTTCATCCTTGTGAATTGTTAATTCTTTCAGCAAAACATTTTTTATCATATTATTTCAACCCTTGAGGAATCACCAACCATAATCCTATAAGCGGTTGGTTTCTTTTCCGATTTCAAAATTTCTACGTTTTGACCTATTAAAGAATCTTCTATCTTCTTCACATCTTTTATTTTTGAATTTTCCAAAATTATTGAATGCTCAATTTCGCTATTTTCAACAACGGTATTAAAATAAACAGATGTAAAAGGACCTATGTAAGAATTGATTATTTTACAGTTTTCACCAATAATAACCGGTCCCCTTACTGTTGAATTTATAACCTCCGCATCTTTTTGAATTACAACTTTACCTTCAATTCTTGAATTTTCAATTTTACCTAAATTTGATGCTTCAAGAGTATCCAAAATAATCCGATTTGCTTCAAGCATATCTTCGAGTTTTCCCGTATCCTTCCACCAGCCATTAATTACGTGCGGTATAACTACAAATTTCTTTGACACGAGATACTGTATAGCGTCAGTAATTTCCAATTCTCCTCTCCATGATGGTTTTATGTTATCAACTGCCTCAAAAATATTTTTATCAAACATATAAACACCGACTAACGCTAAATCGCTTTTCGGCTGTTTCGGTTTTTCAACAAGATTTACAACTTTACCATCCTTTAGTTCTGCAACACCAAACTGTTGCGGATTAGGAACCTTTGCAAGTAAAATCTGCGAGTTCGGTTTTTTCTTTTTAAACTCATCAACGAACGTTTTGATACCGTCCCTGATTAAATTATCACCAAGATACATTACGAACTCATCTTCTTTTAGAAAATCCTGTGCAGTTTTTACCGCATGCGCAAGACCAAGCGGGGCAGACTGTTCTATGTAAGTAACCTTAACTCCGAATTTGCTTCCATCACCAACAGCAGTTTTTATTTCATTTTTAGTGTCTCCAACTATTATTCCTACTTCTTTTATCCCGCTTTCTGCTATTGCTTCAATTCCATAGAAAAGTATCGGCTTGTTCGCCACCGGAACAAGCTGTTTTGCCGAAGTATGCGTAATTGGTCTTAATCGCGTCCCCTTACCACCTGCTAAAACTAATGCTTTCATATCGTTCGCTCCGCTCACACGCGAATTATCGCTAATCAAACGCTGATACTCGCGAATATTTGCGAATATTTGCGTTGCATTTCAATTCGAGTTTATTCGCGTTCTTTATACCCTCTCCCGCCAGTAATTAAGTAAATCTTCCAGTGTTTTTTCAAAAGGTATTTCTATCTTCCAGCCGGTTTGTTTTACAAATTTCGTGTTATCACCTAACAAAATCTGAACGTCAGACGGTCTCATCCTTGCAGGATCCTGTTTGATTTCGACTTTAACTTTTGATAAACTTAATAAATAACTAAGCATATCCTTTATTTTCCAGTCCCTGCCGGAACAAATATTATAAACTTCACCAGCAATACATTTCTCTGTTGCAAGCCAGTATGCCCGGACAGTATCCCTGACATCCGTGTAATCCCTGCGAGCCTCTAAATTACCGACATATATTACCGGCGGGTTTTTCTTCTTTTCTATATCTGCTATTTGCTTGGCAAAATTACTGGTTACAAAAACTTCTCCACGACGGGGACCCTCGTGATTGAATGCACGAGTTCTTACTATATTGAGCTTATAGCTCTGATTGTATTGGTAACCCAACAAATCCTGTGCCACTTTTGAAACTGCATATGGGGAAAGCGGCCGGAGAGGATTAGTTTCCTTTATAGGGACTTCATTTTCATGAACCATACCGTATTCTTCAGAAGAACACGCAATCTGAATCCATGGATTAATTTTTAACTCTCTTACTGCTTCAAAAATATTCAACTCTCCTATTACATTTGTTGATATCGTTTCTGAAGGTGCGCCCCATGAAGACGGGACGAACGATTGCGCAGCGAGATGAAATATTTTTTCCGGTTTTACCTTCTCCATTACGCTACTAACTGAATGAAAATCCCTTATATCGCATTCATGAAGAACAACCTTATTTTTAAATAATTCAATATTTGCCGTATCACTTCTCCACCTTTCAATCCCATGAACTTCATAGTTTTTTGAAAGCAAAAATTCCGCCAGATGACTTCCCGCAAAACCAGTAATACCTGTAATAAGAACTCTCATTGATTAAAAACCCCCTTGTTAAAACAAACTCTAATATCTAAACAAGCTCATAGTTCCTGCCACTGATTTATCGGCAGGTCCGCCAAAAAAGTAGTGGCGGACATTGTTAATAGTTTAATCCACAAACCACGGACTTCTTAAACTATATATAAGAATGCTATTTTATAAAACAAGTGAGTAAAAGTCAATTGAAATTTTTACTTTTCATAAAAAAATAAAACCAACTATATGTTGGCTTTAATAATTACCCTTACAATACATGTAGGGGCAGGCTTGCCTGCCCTATTATTTTTCATCAATTAAGATTCTATATAGAATCTATGTAATCGCATTTCATAATCTGTGCAATCAGAGATTGTTTGTTTTTAACAATCTCATATTACAACCCTATTTTATAAGAACCGGAAAGAATAACTTTCCAATCCCAGGAATCATAAAATGGATATACACCACCTCTTAAGGACTCATCTCCTACTGCAAATTTAACACCAAGTTTGAGTTTTAACGGGTCTTTTAAGTATTGACTGCCAACAAGAAAATCAAGTGTGGAACCATTAGAATCAGCCACATCTGTTTCCGTACCACCATCAAGGGTAGTTTTAGATTTCCCAAAGAATTGTCCCTGTACTTCACCTATAAGGGAAAGTGCATTTATTGGATATTCTACTGCTGCTCTTACAATTATAAGGTCTGCTGGATCATACTTCGTATCATTATCATCTTCATATTTCATCTTTAACAGATACTCGGCATTCCCTGAAATGTTCAAAGTCTTAAATTTAGTAGATGCTATTAAAAGCAATCCGACATTTGTTCCTTCTCCTAGTGATTTGTCTATATCTGCTGTCGGTGTTTGGATATCAAGACCTACTGCTATATTTTCAGAAACACCATATTTACCGCCAATGCTAATCTGCCCAAGTCCTGATTCATTAGTATTACTTTTTGCACTTCCAACTTCTATTTCTGATGCCCACGACCTGTATGGAATGCTCAAATTTAACTGTAATTTATCCGACAACCCGTATCTAACAGGTATTTGAACCACAGTTGCTGATACTTTATTATCCCCTGTCCAGGTTCCGACCCATTCCCAAGAGTCCACTCCATAACTTAACCCCAACCCAACTTCAAGGTTGTTCTTAGTTAAACATTTAGATTCTTCTGTCATAATTGGTTCTGAAAACCCTAACGACACCAAACAAACTAAAACCCAAAATAATACAAAATACTTTTTCATAAACTTATTCATTTAAACACACCTCAATACAAAAACCGAGTGGCACGGGCAGCAATATTAAGTTCCCAATCACTTATATTATCAATATTATCCCCAACCCAGTTAACATTAAACTCAAATATGAAGAATGTTTCTTTGTTTTCTTCTATGTTAAATGGTACCAAAAAACCATTTGCAGAAGTAAGCATAATTGTATCAGTCACAACTATATTATTATATGACCCACCTCTATTTATCCGCATAATCGTTGGAAGTTTATTTAACGTTACTGTAACTTGTTGATTAGGTGCTTCCTCCCATTTTACCACTGAAAATTTGATTTCTGGATTAATAATAAGTCTAACTCCATGATACTCACCAATTGGAATCGATGTAGAAGTGCTTATCCTTATTGTTTCGCCATCTTTTACTCTTACTTCTATAGGTCCTTCAACTATCTTAATCCATTCTTCTCCCGTAGTAGATATTTCTATACTCTTAATATAAATATATGACTCTATAGCTGGCCCACTTGTTGAATATTTAGCATTTTGACTATATCGTATAGTTGCAGAACCATTGCTTACTTTACCACTATAAAATGAAATCTTACCGATAGGTGCAAGATTAGACAAAGAGGAAGTACCCAATATTAAATCTGTCTTCTTTTCATTTTTACCACAACTAAGAAGAAGTAATACTGTTAATATTAACAATAGATTCTTTTTCATAAACTTATTCATTTAAACACACCTCAATACAAAAACCGAGTGGCACGTGTAACAATATTAATTTGCCAATCTGTAATGGCGGTAACATTACCACCCTCACAGAATGTGCTAATATCAAAAACCAAAAATGTTTCTTTACCTTTTTCTATATCAAATGGAATCAAATAACCATTTGAAGATGTAAATAATATGGTATCTGATACTGTAGCCAATCCTCTCCAATTTTTAGTTCCACCTTCTCCTAACCTTATTAATGATGGCAATTTATTAAGTAATATTTCATTCTGATGAGTTGAATTGTCTTCAGCCCATTTAATTTCTAGAAACTTAACTTCTGGTTCTAAAATAAGCCTTAATCCCTCATATTTTCCTTCTGGAATAATTATTGAACTACCAATTTTTACTATCTCTCCATCTTTCACTTTTACTTCTATTGGTCCTTCAACTACTTTAATCCATTCTGTTCCAGTAGTAGAGATTTCAATACTTTTTATATAAATGTCTGATTCAAGCCCAAATCCATAGTTTAGCACCCCACTAATTGAACTATGTGGAATCATCGATGAACCATTATTTATCTTACCGCTATAACATGATATAGTACCAACTGGCGAAAGATTGGATATTGGAGAAGTATCTAATATAAGATTTGATTTTTTTTCATCTTTTCCACAACCCAAAATGAATAAAATCGTTAATACTAACAATAGATTCTTTTTCATAAACTTACCCATCTAAACACACCTTAATACAAAAATCTTGTTGCACGACAAGCAAGACTGAGTTCCCAATCGGTAATATCAGAAATACTGCTGCCTAACCAAGCTACAGAAAATTCAAATACAAGAAAAGTTTCTTTCCCTGTTTCAATAGTAAAAGGTACTAAATATCCATTCGCAGAGGTAAATGATATAGTATCTATTGCTGAAATTTTTGTATCTGTACTACCAACAAGCATACCTATTCTAGATGGTAACTTATTAAGGGTTATATCGACAACAGTATCGCTGCTATCTTCCCATTTATGTAGTGATAGAATTTTTATTTTTGGTTCTATAACTAACCGAACGCCATGGTATTGGTCTGATGGCACAGAAACAGAAGAAGTATTTATCCTTATTATGTCACCATATTTCACTTTTGTTTCCAGAGGATTACCAGAATTATCCAAAATTTTAATCCATTCATTACCTGCCGTAGAAATTTCAATGCTTTTTATGTAAATATAGAATTCCTTACTCATTCCATCTGCATGTTTATTAACTGGGCGAAATGAAATGGTTGAAGAGCTATTTAACTTACCACTATAACACGAAATTGTACCCATGGGAACAAGATTAGATATTGGAGAACTGCCTAATATAAGTTCTGACTTTTTCTCGTTCTTACCGCATCCTACAAGAATAAAACTAACTATTATTAACAGTAAATATTTTTTCATTCTATCCCCCATGCTAATTTTCAGTAATTTCAGCGAGAATTAAACTATGACAATTTTACTGTTTATTTTTCAATTGCTCTTCTAATTCTTTAACTTTGCTATTCAATTGTTTAACTGCTTCTACTAAAAGAGCAGTTAAATTAGCAGTCGCCATTGAATAGTGTTCGTTTTTCTTATCCACTATTTCAGGAACTATCTCTTTTACTTCTTGGGCTATTAAACCCATTTGCAAACCTTTGGGTCTATTTTCCTTATCTTTCCATTCAAAATTTATTCCTCTCAATTTTATCACTTTTTCCAAAGCATTCTCGATAGTTTTAATATTTTCCTTTAAACACGAATCAGAATCATTGTACCATTGAGTTGTTCCTCCTGCATCACCACTTACAAATAATTTTCTTGACGGACTTGTTGTCCCAATACCAACCTTACTTGAGGCAGTAAAAGTCATAAGTGTATCACTACCAGTAATACTTCTTATACAAAGAGCTGAACCAACATAGACATTTTCAGATATGCTCCATTCTTGCGTAGAATCTTTTAGTCTAATCTCTGTTCCATAATCCGTAGTCCCCTGTAAAAGTAATTTATTTATAGCATTAGCTGTACTGTAAATATGAAGTTTCTCTGCAGGTGAAGTCGTCCCTATACCTACACTGCCACTGGACCGATAAATATTGTCTCCTGTTCCCGCTGTCCATTTGTCAAAAGCTTGGTCAACTCCATTTATTTTATATTGACTTCCTGTAGGAACATTAATATCACCATTTACATCAAGTTTATATGTTGGTACTGTTGTCCCTATTCCTACTTTGCCATCTTCCTGAAAAGTAACTCTTTCATTTCCTCCAAATTTAAATATCATTTTATTACTACCATCATTCCATATTATATATGCCCTTACTGAACCAAGTTCATTAAACTGTAAACCAGCCGAGTAATTTTGTTGATAATCTATAATTATATAATTATCCCCTAAATCACCTTTATATATATGAAGTTGTGAAGATGGAGAAGTTGCTCCTATACCAACTCTTTGATGTACATAAAGCCCATCAGTTGGTGCAACTACAGATTCACTACCAATAGAAACACCTCCACCAACCGTAAGCGTACTAGCAGGATTGCAACTCACATCTATACCTAATTTTGTAGATGAAATCCTATGATTAGTTATTCCACCATCAGCATCTTTAATTTCTCTTACATTTGATTCTCCGAAACCACCATCCTTCAATACTAAATTTACATCTGTCATTTTTCCATACCTCCTATTTTATTTATTTATCTCTTTCCCTTTCTTGTTATTCTTACCAAATATTATCTTGATTTATTCTTCCACTTAAGCAAAGCTGCCGCTTTGCCGCTACATTAAATATGAAAAATATTTTATTTCCTTATTTTAATCAATATATAATCTTCTTCTCGTGACCTACCCGGATTTGCGGGTCTATCCAGATTTTAAATCCTTTTTCTTTTGCTCTTAGGCAAAAGCCTACATCTTCCATTGTAAAATCTGTCATGTTGCCTATTCTTTTTTCTAATGGTTTAAACCATGGATAGAGTATGCTTTCAAATACGCCTTTCTTAATCAATATAAACCCGAATCCGGTATAACTTACTTCCATTAAATCATTACTTTTTTCAATATCTTTCGGTGTAAGAAATTGAAAATATCCATTCTTCTCAAAGAATTTTTCATCCCAATCTTTTACCGAAGCAAATTGTCCGCCACCTTCCATTGAGTAAACTCCCGAAACAATATCTTTATCCTGATTTAGTAACTTTTGAAATTGCTGTGGAGTAAATATAATGTCAGAATCTATCCACATTAAATAATCATAATCTATTTTGCCGTCAAAGGGTTTCTGGTTTTCTCCGCGAGATATATCAGCACCTAAACACATATTACGGACATAATAGATATTGTTGGACTCTTTACGGGAAACAGCAAATTGGATACCATTTGCCATACAATAACTTATTAGATTTGTCCAACAATCTAAAAACTTTCCTGAAAAATTGTTGCCGGGTAAACAAAATATGACTTTTTTCATTAATATATTAGTTAAGGAGTTAGTCCCCCCTCATCTTTCATCTTCTCCCCGGCGGGGAGAAGAAAGAACTGAGTGGAATGGCACTACTGAGACTTTTTCTATGCAACCATCTACTATAATTATATATTGAAAAAAAAAAAAATGTCAAGTGATTTTTTGACTTTTGAAATATTTTTATTTTTAGGTAGGGTAAAATAGCATATAAATGTGTGCAATATTAAATAAAAAAATATTTGCCTTAAAAATTCCCAATCAGTTCTTTTGTAATTTTGCCAACCACCATTATCTTTTTATTGTCAATTAAGCTTACGGGCATAATTTCGAGCGAGGTGTTGGTGATAAAACATTCATCTGCTGTATATAAATCTTTTGGTTTGAGAAATGATTCTTTGGTTTTTATCCTTAGACTTTTTGCAATTTTAAGGATATATTTTCTTGTTATACCATCAAGAATACCGCATTTAATAGACGGTGTTTTCAGGACGTTGTTTTTTACTATAAAAATATTTGATATAGTGCCTTCCGTAACAAAGCCTTCAATATTCAGCATTATTGCTTCAAAGGCATTTTTGTTCTTTGCTTCAATTTTAGCGAGTATATTATTAAGAAAATTTGTTGATTTTATTTCCGGGTTAAGTGCTGCAGGATGATTCCTTCTTGTTTTAGCAATTATTATTTTAATACCTTTTTCACAAAATTCCCTTGGATATGGTTTGAATTTTTTAACAATTATAACAAATGTGGGTTTTGGACAAAGTGCAGGATCAAGCCCTATTTCGCCTTCACCTCTTGATAAACTCATTCTGATATATGCATCTTTTAATTTATTTATTTTAAGTGTTTGGTAAACTGATTTTTTTATATATTGCTTTGAAAATGGGATTTTTAGCGAAATCAAACCGGCTGATTTAAAAAACCGGCTTATATGTTCGTCTATTTTATAAACAATATTATTATAGGAACGCATTGTTTCGTAAATACCGTCACCATACAAAAAACCATGGTCAAATACAGATATTTTTGCGTTTTTTTTAGAATAAAATCTACCGTTAATAAATATTTTCATTTGTGTAATTTCCTGACAAGTTATGCCGACCAAGGTCGGCAACTACAGCAACATTGCAGTGGCAAAACTTGCTTTGCATATTCTTTCATATTCATGTTTAACAAGTTAAGCACGCCAAGAGTCTACGACAACTACCAAGTAGGTTTTCAACAAAAATATTGTAGTTTCACGCCCTTTGGCGTGATATCATTGAAATTCCTATACATCAAGTTAAGCAAAGCTTCGCTTTGCAGCTACTAATCAGTTGATATTGTAACCACAGCGTATCAATTGGGCAGGCAAGCCTGCCCCTACGCGGGAAAAACTAACCCCCTATCCTCTCCCGTCAAGGGAGAGGAGGATAACCTTATGGATTTTACAAAACGTGAACATCAACATGTTTCTTTTAGGGCTTGCATTAATACATTACCTTGTTTCTTTTAGAGCTTGGATTAATGCTTTGGCTTTGTGAAGTGTTTCGTGATATTCTCTTTCGGGGACGGAATCGGCGACAATTCCGGCACCTACTTGAAAATATAATTTTTTGTCTTTTAAAATAAAGGTTCTTATTATTATGTTAAGGTCACAATCGCCGTTGTATCCTATCCAACCGCAACTCCCGGTATAAGGTCCACGGGCTGTCGGTTCAAGTTCATCTATAATTTCCATACATCTGATTTTCGGGCAACCGGTAATAGTTCCTCCGGGGAAAATTGACGCTATTACATCAAACACGTCTTTATTTTTCTTAAGAATACCGCAAACATTTGATACGATGTGGGAAACGTGAGAATAACTTTCAGTTATCATCATTTCGTTTACTTTAACGCTACCGTATTCACAAACTCGTCCTAAGTCATTCCTTTCCAAATCAACAAGCATTATATGTTCAGCTTTTTCTTTGGCATCTACTAAAAGCTCATTTTTAAGTTGCTCATCTTTCAATTTACTTAAACCCCGTGGTCTTGTTCCGGCAATAGGCCTTGTTATCACTTTACCATTTTCTATTTTAAGAAGGCGTTCCGGCGAGCAGCCGAAAATCTTCAAATCCGGAAAATTCAAGAAGCAGGAAAATGGCGACGGATTTACTTTCCTTAAATTTCTATAAAGTAATAACGGATTTCCGTCAAAAACACATTCCAGCCTGTGCGAAAGGTTAGCCTGGAAAATATCACCTTCTTTAATGTAATCTTTTGCTTTTTTGACAATGTTCTCGAACTGTTTTTTAGTTAAATTTGACTTAATTTTAATTTTCTTTTTTTTGTTTTTAGAATCGCAAGAACTTTCTTTTTCTAATATTTTGTAAATCCTGTTTAATTCACTTATGGCATTAGTTTTAGTATCAGCAAGTATTAATATTTTTGCCTGGTTTGTATTTTGATTGATAATTATAAAGTTCCTGCAAAAAGCAAAATACATGTCTGGTAATTTAATATCATCAATAGCGGATGCCGGCAATTTTTCAAAAAAATGCCGGATATCATATGAAAAATACCCTATTGCACCGCCAACGTTTAGCGGCAGATTACCCTTAATTATTTTTTCATTACACTTAAACTCTTTTACTTTTTTATAAAATATTTTTCTTAAATATTCTACAGGATTACCGGTTTCAACTTCGATTTTTCCATTTTTGATTATCTTAATTTTATTATGTTTGCTTTTAACTACCATATCGCAATTGAAACCTATCAGAGAATACGCTGCATTTTTCCCTTTTTCTACACTATCAAGAAAAAAAGAATACTGCTCTCCTGTAGAAATTTTCTCAAAAAGGTCTATTGGATTATAAATAGAATTAAGACAAAATAAGAATGGTTTTTTCATTTATGCGGGGAAGGCAGGTTTTTAATTTTTTTAACAACTTCTTTAGGAATATCTTTTGTAACTACCTTGTAATCATTCTTTGAAAATGGTTTCATTACAGGGATTATTATGTTATTAATTATTAAAGGCGTAAATGTGGAATTTTCTACGTAATATTCTATATTGCTGGATAAAGGAACTATTACCATAATATTCAAAATTGCACCACAAAAAATAACACCTAAAACAACTCCCAGTAATGCACCAAAAAACCTGTCAACCAGTCCCAAAAATAAGATATTCAGCAGCTTTGAAATTATAGTACACAGATAAAATGCAACAGCAGTTACGGATACGAATATTATCAGATAACTTATTATTAAACCAGATGGTTTAGGCGAAAAAAAAACTGCAAATTTTACATAAAGTAAATTTGCAAGAACAGAACCTATTAGCCCGGAAATAACATATGAAACGGTTGTAAGTATTCCTATCCAAGAACCAAACCAGGCGAGAATTATTATTAATAAAAAAATAGAAATATCAACCAAGTTCATTGAAAACAATTCCTGTTGATACTTTAGGATAGAAATATGTGGATTTTTGAGGTAAAATCATTTTTTTTCTCACAATAAATTTCAAATCTTTTATTGTTAACGGATTTAAAATAACCGCAGCGGAAAATTCACCGCTATCAACTCTTTTAATTGCTTCTTCCTCATCCTTTGTATAACTGAACTCAGCATCTTTCAATATTGTTGAATGCAAATATTCTATTGGCAAGCCATTGCGTTTCTTTTTAACTTTTACATTTATAAACTTATTATTCATGTAAAACTTAAAATCACCGTTATTTTTTGTAATTTTAAAATAATTACTTAATGTTTTAGTGCTTTTTACTTTCCACTTTTTAATCAGCCGATGGGTAGGAAGAATTAATAACCCCTTATCTTCAAAAGGACATAAAAACGATAAAATGTTACCGCCATTTGTAAATTCATGAAACGTTTCATACCTGTGATGACCATCAGCAATTAATATTTTATTGTTTTTTAAAAGTTTCTTTAAGGAATTTATTGTTTTTAAATCATTTATAATCCAGACTCTTTCAAAAACTTTAGGTAATCTTACGAATATATTGGGTTCTTTGGCTTTTATCCTTTGCGATATTTCCTTGAATATGTTTTTAGTATCTGAAAAAAGGCAGAATATGGGGCTGGTATTTATTTTGGTTGCCTTAAGAAGTTCTAACCTGTCTACTTTGGGTGCTGAAAGCGTTTTCTCATGAGGAAAAATGTTTTTGCCGAATTTCTCTGTCTTCAGAAGCGCAAAGAAACCTATTCTCGCATATTTTTTATCTTTAGAATAAAAGGTCTGCTCATATAAATAAAATGACGGGCTTTCTTCTTTTATCAATACTCTTTCTTCTTTCCACTTTTCAAATTTTTCTTTTGCTGATTTATGGCTTTCCGGCAATTCGATAGCCACTGCATTATATGAACTCTTTTTCAGAAACAATTCTTTTTCTGGCGGAGATATTACATCATACGGCGGACATACTAAATCAGAGATATCTTTTCTATTGTATCTAATTGCATAAAACGAAAATATTTCAGGCATGTTCTAATTTTATATAATACCTGTTTAAAAGTCAATACAAATGTTTGTTTTTCCATTTCACGGCGATAACGACTCGAAAAGTTGACATTGTAATAAAAAAGTAATAAAATGCCCGATTACAAGATGTTATTGCCTTAACATGAAATTTTCAAATTTGTTTCTTCTATTATTTATTGTTTCCGCTGCAAGCAGTTATGCCGAGGAGGTAAAAATGAAACGGGAACCTGCTGTCGCAGGACAATTTTACCCTGCAGATAAAAATGAACTTTCAAAAATGATTGATGGCTTTTTATCAAAGACCAAAAGACAAAACCTTAACGGTAAAATAATAGGACTTATTTCCCCACATGCCGGATATGTATTTTCAGGACAGACTGCTGCTTATGCTTATAAGCAGATTGAAGGTGAAAAAATTGACACTGTGATTTTGATAGGGTCAAGTCATAACTTTCCGGTAAAAAATGCTGCTTTATGGACAGGCGGGAATTTTTCAACCCCTATAGGGGATATTAAAATTGATGATGAAATTGTAAAAGAACTCTTGCACGACCCATCAAAAATTATTCAGGCAGACAATGATGTTCATATCCCGGAACATTCAATAGAAGTCCAAATTCCATTTTTACAAAAGGTGCTGAGTAATTTTAAAATTGTAGCTATACTTATAAATGATATGCAGCAATATGAAGAAGTTGCCGGGGTAATTGCAAAAGTAATTAAAGGTTCCAATAAATCCATATTACTTGTTGCATCAACAGATATGACTCATTATCCTGTAAAAAAAGATGCAGAAATGATAGATAAAAATACACTTGATACAATAGAAAAATTTAATCCGGAGAAACTAATAGAAACTGATGAAAATTGGTTGTCAAAAGGAATTACTGAACTTCACTGTACATTATGCGGGCTTCCTGCCGTATTGACTGTTATGGCTGCTTCAAAAATTTTGGGAGCTGACAAAGCGGTAACAATCCATTATTCCAATTCTGCTGAATCAACTTATGGTGATGAAAACAGGGTTGTGGGGTATGGGGCGGTGGCATTTGTGAGAACGGGAAATAAGTCCGAGGTCCGAGGTCCGAGGTCCGAGGTCAAAAGTTCAAAGTCAGAGAAAAAGGAATTTTCAATAACCAAAGAATCACAGAAGGAATTACTGAATATTGCTCGAAGTTCTATCGAGGGGTATTTAACTAACGGGAAAATTCCCAAATTTTCTACTAAAAATCAGGAATTATTAAATAATGGTGCTGTATTTGTTACGCTTGAGAAAAGCCATGATTTACGGGGATGTATAGGGACAACGGAAGCAAGAATGCCTTTATATGAAGCGGTAACACAGCTTGCTATTGCTGCTGCTGTTGAAGACCATAGATTTCCACCGGTATCAAAAAATGAACTGAAAGATATAACAATAGAAATTTCTGTTCTGTCACCACTTACAAAAGTAGCATCAGTTGATGAAATTATTGAAGGCAAACACGGCGTTGTTATAAAAAAAGGGTTGCGTTCCGGATTATTTTTACCGCAAGTCTGGGAACATCCTGAACTTTGTAAAAAAGATGCATTTTTATCCGAATTATGCTATCAAAAAGCTGGACTTGAACCTGACGCCTGGAAAAAAGGTGATGTCGACATATATATATTTACTGTTTTCGCATTTAAGGAAAAATAGGAATTAAAGGGCGGGCAAGCCCGCCCCTACGCGGATATAATATATAGAAGTTACGCAAAATTACACGTAGGGGTGAGCTTGCTCACCCAAAAATATAAATGAATTTATCTGAAAATTATCGTAAAAATTCTTTACGCCTTAAAACCTGGGATTATTTTTTACCGGGTTCATATTTTTTTACAATTTGTACGTTTAAACGGGCAGTAATATTCAATGCTGAATTTATTCGCAATAAAACAATTGATATTTTTAAGAATCTTTCAACGATAAAAGATGTAACAATACATGTAATTGTGATTACGATAGACCATATTCATGGACTTGTAACTTTACCGGAAGAAAGAAAAGTAAATTTATCACAATATATCGGCATATCAAAGGTAAAAATAACCCAAATGGTTCGCAAAGAATGCGACCAAACAATGGGCGGGCAAGCCCGCCCCTACGCGGACATGATTGGTTTTCATTATAAGAAAAAACAGGCGGACATGATATGGCAGCGATCTTATTATGACCATATAATTCGCAATGAACAGGATTTCAATGAAAAGGCAAAATATATTGAAAATCACCCTTTCAAAGAAGACAGTGAGATATATTCGGAATGGCATTAATTTATAAATTTGATATAATTACAGATAAATTGAATTTTAGAAAGGGCACAAGAAAATAGAAAAGGAGGAATATGAGTAAAATTAAGCAGGAAACAAGAAGGCATCAAATCAGACAAAGGTATTTAAGAAGGTTGAAGAACAAGAAAGCTCTGTTGAAATCTCAGCAGGAAAAATCAGCGGTAAAATCACCTGTAGTTCAACAGCCCGCCAGCTAAGAGAATTTTTAGCTGTCTTTGGGTTAAATCGTGGGTAACCGTAAAGGAAGTATCTTTTGTGATATTTTTAATGGTAAGTTTGCATTTAGAAATATCATCTTTAACATCCTTAATTTCAAGTTTATCGAAAATATCAATCTTTTCGTAATCTGCCGGATTTTCAAAAGCTAAAGGTGCAATTCCAAAATTAACAAGGTTTGATTTGTGTATTCTTGCATATGATTTTGCAAGAATCACTTTTACACCAAGATACCTAAGACATAAAGCTGCATGTTCGCGTGACGAGCCCTGCCCATAATTTATACCTGCAACAATAATACTGCCACTTTTATTTTTTACCTTTTCAACAAATTCAGGGTCGATTTTATTAAATACGTATTGGGAAATTGCGGGAATATTTGAACGCAAAGGCAATATCTTCGCACCGGCCGGGATAATGTCATCCGTAGTTATATTATCTTTAAGTTTAAGTATTACCTCACCGATAATAACATCTTCCAATTCAACAATATCTTCCATTGGTTTTATATTTTCACCTTTATATATCCGGACATCTGACTTTCCCTGCTGAGGAGCGACTATTAAATCATCACCCAATATAATATTTTTAGGTAATTTTATTTTTGGTATTTTTCCCGATGGTTCTGTAATATTGCCTTCAATCGCAGAAAACGCGGCGACAACAGGTCCGGAGATGTACATTTGAGCATCGGCTGTTCCACTCCTTCCCTCAAAATTTCTATTAAAGGTCCTTAAAGAAACACCCCCTGCATTAGGTGCACAACCCATTCCTATACAGGGACCGCAAGCAGGTTCAAGCACCCTTATACCGGAATCAATCATATCGTATAAAGCACCTGTCTTTACCAAATTCATAAGAACCTGCTTCGAGCCCGGAGAAACTATTGTAGATACTTTCACTTTTTTACCTTTTACTATTTTAGCAACCAGCATTAAATCTACCAGCGAAGAATTAGTACAGGAACCAATAATTACCTGGTCTAATTTTACTTTTCCAATATCCTTAACCTTCTTTACATTATCAGGTGAATGCGGGCAGGCGACAAGAGGGACAATTTCCCCTAAATCAATTTTTATGGTCTCGTCATATAAAGCATATTCATCAGCACAAATCTCCTGCCATTCATTCTCTCTTTTTTGTAATTTCAGAAATTTTTTGGTTTGTTCATCTGAAGGAAAGATTGATGTCGTCAATCCTAACTCAGCGCCCATATTTGTAATGGTCGCCCGCTCATAAACGGAAAGAGTCCGGACTCCTTCACCGCTGTATTCAAAAATCTTACCGACTCCGCCTTTGACAGTCAACCTGCGCAAAAGTTCCAAAATAACGTCTTTTGCGGACGCCCATCCGGTTAGTTTTCCTGAAAGCTGAATATTAACAATTTTTGGCACTTTAAAATAAAATTTACCGGTAGCCAGCGCATATGCAATATCTAACCCACCAACACCTATGGCAAGCATTCCCAATGCACCCGAAGTCGGTGTATGGGAATCAGACCCAATCAGGGTTTCAGACGGAACAGCAAACCTTTCTAAATGGAGCTGATGACAGACACCGTTACCGCTGGGGGAAAAATAAAGACCATATTTTTCCGCTATTGATTGCAAGTACTTGTGGTCATCGGCATTTTCAAAACCGGTCTGGAGCGTGTTATGGTCAATATATGATACCGACCGTTTTGTTTTTATTTTTTTAACACCCATAGCCTCAAATTCAAGATAAGCAAGCGTACCTGTCGCGTCCTGGGTAAGAGTCTGGTCGATTCTTATACCAATTTCCTCACCGGCTTTTATACTACCTTCCAACAAATGTTTTTCAATAATTTTTTGAACAATGTTTTGTTTCATAAATAAGAGAGTTATAGGGTTATAGGGTTTTAGAGTTTTAGGGTTTAGGGTTTTTAAACTCTATGAACTCTATAACTCTACAAACTCTATGAACTCTATAACGCTTTTTATAGGACTATCATCTTTACATTTTTTATTTCGGGCTGATTTTTTATTTCCTTTAAAACATTTTCTGCTATTACATCATCAACATTTATAATTGTAATCGCTTCACCGCCAACTGTTTTTCTGCCGACTTCCATTGAAGCGATATTCACAGAATTTTTTCCAAGAATCATTCCTATTTTACCGACAACACCCGGTTTATCTGTGTTGGAAAAAACAAGAATATTTTTATCAGGTTCCACATCTACATAATAGTCGTTAATCCTTACAATGCGAAAATCCTTTTTGCCAAAAACTGTCCCGGCAATAATACTCTCGCCAACCTCAGTTTTCAACTTTACAACTACCAGATTAGTAAAATCGGTTGTTTCAGAAATTCTTGATTCTGAAACCTTTATGCCTTTTTCCTGCGCGACTATCAGGGCATTAATAAAATTAACGACCCCTTCTTCGCTCATATTTTCAAGAACACCTTTAACAGCAGCAATTGTCAGAGACGCTAAATCATATTTTGTAACTTCACCCGAATAATTAATTTCAATCGATGAAATTCTGCCGTCAGCAAATTGTGAAGCAAATAAACCTAATTTTTCGGAAAGGTTGATATAAGGCTGCATTTTCTGAAGCATTTCAGAAGGTATAAACGGAAAATTTACCGCATTTCTTATTGTACCTATAGAAAAATATTCAACAACCTGCTTAGCTACTTCAACAGAAACGTTTGTCTGGGCTTCTTCTGTTGATGCACCTAAGTGCGGTGTCATTATAACACTGTTAATTTCAAAAAAAGGCGACTCGACTAAAGGTTCTTTTTCAAAAACATCAAGAGCAGCACCTTTAACTTTGCCGGATTTTAACGCCGAAGCCAGTGCCTGTTCATCAATAAGTCCTCCTCTGGCACAGTTAACTATACGGACTCCATCTTTCATTTTCTTGATTGTTTCAGCATTAATAAGGTTTTTTGTCGCTTCTGTTTTAGGTGTGTGAATCGTTATATAATCCGATTCTTTAAAAAGTTCATCCAATGAAACGGATTCAACTCCTAATTGAACCGCTCTTTCTTTTGAAATAAACGGGTCGAAAACAAGCACTTTCATTCCAAAGGACAGGAGCCGTTTTGCAACTTCAATCCCGATTTTTCCGAAACCGACAACTCCCACAGTTTTTCCCAATACTTCAACACCGACAAATTCTTTCTTTTTCCACTCGCCTTTTTTAAGCGACGCATTTGCCTGCGGAATATTTCTTGAAAGTGAAAGCAGCATAGAAACAGTGTGTTCCGCAGCAGAAATGGTATTCCCTCCGGGAACGTTCATAACAACAATCCCTTTTTTTGACGCCTCTTTGACATCTATGTTATCAACACCGGTCCCTGCACGACCTATGACTTTTAAATTTTGAGCTGCAGCTAAAATTTCCTTTGTAACTTTCGTTTCACTTCTGACTAAAAGTCCGTCAAACTCGCCGATAATTTTTAAGAGCTCCTCAGGTTTGAGTCCGGTTTTCACAGTAACAGAAAATTCAGGATTGTTTTTAAGAACTTCAATCCCTTCCTTTGCTAGTGGATCGCTAATAAGAACTTTTTTCATGACTATAATTACCTCCGCAAATTAGGCCCGCCACTGAACCGTTGGCGGGCAACTACAAACATTGAAATTCCTATACGTCAAATTAGGCACCGCAAGGCGGTGCAGCTACAAACATCAAAATCCCTATACATTAAATTATATAAAAAATATAAAATTTTGCAAATAAAAAAGTGTGAAAATATTTAAAATTCACACTTTTTTATTTTCTAGTTCCTGAAATTATTTTACAGAACAGGTAAATACTTCTCTATTTCGTAACCTGTTATCTGGGTACGATACATATCCCATTCTATTTTTTTGTTCTCTATAAATTTCTCAAACACATGTTGACCAAGTGCTTTTTTTAAAAGTTCGCTCTTCTCAGCAAGTTCTATAGCTTCAATCAAAGAACCGGGAAGTGAAAATATTTTTTCTTTTCTACGTTCCGTTTCATTCATATGAAATATATCTTTCTCGATTGGTTCGGTCAAAGGATATTTGTTCTTAATCCCATCAAGACCTGCTGCAAGCATTACAGAAAATGCAAGATACGGGTTGCAAGCCGGGTCAGGAAAACGCAACTCAATTCTGGTTGCAACTTCTTTACCGGGCTTATACATCGGAACTCTGACAAGCGCCGAGCGGTTCCTTCTTGCCCATGATATATAAACCGGTGCTTCGTAACCTGGGACTAAACGCTTATAAGAATTGACCCACTGGTTAGTTATTGCACATATTTCAGGAACGTGCTTTAATACGCCTGCTATATAATGTTTTGCAAGCGGAGATAAAAGATATTTATCTTTTGCATCAAAAAAAGCATTTTTATTCCCTTTAAACAATGATTGATGAACATGCATACCGGAACCGTTCTTTCCAAACAAAGGTTTCGGCATAAAAGTAGCATAAAGCCCTTTGGAATAGGCAACCTGTTTAACAACTACTTTATATGTCATAACATTATCTGCCATGGTAATCGCATCATTATAACGCAAATCTATCTCATGCTGTGAAGGTGCAACTTCGTGATGCGAATATTCAACTTTTATCCCCATTTTTTCAAGATAGAGTACCGTATCTCTTCTTAAATCATGCGCTTCATCCAAAGGCACATAATCAAAATATCCGCCTTCATCAATAATTTCCGGCGATTTATCAGATTTAAAATAAAAGTATTCTAATTCCGGTCCTACATTAAATGTAAACCCAAGTTTCTTTACTTCTTCCAGGTTCTTCTTTAAAATATATCTTGTATCCCCGTCATACGGCGTACCATCAGGATTCAATATGTCACAGAACATACGGGCAACTTTTTCATCTTGAGGTCTCCATGGTAATATTTCAAATGTTTCCGGATTCGCCTTAGCAATTAAATCCGATTCGAAAATTCTCGCAAAACCTTCAATGGACGAACCATCAAATCCCATACCTTCCGAAAGAGCGCCTTCAAGTTCTCTCGGTGTAATTGTGAATGATTTCAACTGTCCAAGAATATCCACAAACCACAACTTGATAAACTTTACATTCTCCTTCTTTACAATTGCCAAAACATCATTTTTCGTCTTCATAAACAAACCCCCTATTAAAATAGTGCGATGGTGCGATAGTACGATAGTGCGATTGTTATTTCTTAAAGATTTTATTGTATAAAATATTTTTTATAATGTCAAATTTTTTATCCGATTGCTTCACCTCCTTTTTCACCTGTCCTTATCCGGATGCATTCCTTTAAATCCAAAACAAATATTTTGCCGTCGCCGACATTGCCTGTTCTCGCGCCGGCGATGATTGCGTCAATTGTGGGTTGGACAAACATTTCGTTTACGGCGATTTCAAGCCTTACTTTTCTCAGTAAATTACCGCTTTCTTTAACACCGCGATATACTTCTGTTACACCCATCTGCTTGCCGTGTCCTAAAACCTCATTGACTGTAATAAGATTAACCTCCTTTTTATAAAGCTCTTTTTTTACTTCTTCAAGTCTGTCTGGTTGAATTATTGCTATTACCAGTTTCATGGTTTTACCTCCTTAGAGTCTGTAAATAGTTTAGAGATTAAGTCTCTTCTGTGTCTACATTACAGCTACATACCCCTCACCTTTCGTCCTCTCCCCATAGGGGAGAGGAATGAAGTGCGAGAGATTATAGTACTGTATAGGCACTTTCATGATGCTCGGTAAGGTCAAGCCCGATTACTTCTTCTTTATCTTTAGCCCGAACACCGATTAAGACATCAACAAGCTTGTATATTATCAATGTAACAATAAAACTGTAAATTATCGTCACCAATACGGTTTTCAACTGAATAATGAACTGGGCAGGATTACCATAAAACAATCCATCAGCACCGGAAGAATTGATTGCTTTTGAAGCAAAAAGTCCTGTCGCAAGGGCACCCCAAATTCCGCCAATTCCATGAACACCAAAAGCATCCAGTGAATCATCATATCCGAATTTAGGTTTTACAACTGCAACCATTATAAAACAGAATATGCTGACAAAAAACCCTATTGCAATAGCGGAGGTCGCACTCACAAAGCCCGATGCCGGTGTTATAGCAACCAACCCTGCAACAGCTCCGGTTGCAACACCCAAAGTAGTCGGTCTGTCATTGAATAACCATTCCAGAACAGCCCATGTTAATCCTGCCGCTGCAGCTGAAGTATTTGTCACAACAAAAGCATTAACTGCTGACCCATTTGCACCTAAAGCGCTTCCCGCATTAAAACCAAACCAGCCAAACCATAAAAGTCCGGCACCAAGTAACGTAAACGGTAAGTTATGCGGGGGTATAGGTGTGGAATAATCTTTCCTTTTACCTATTACTAAAGCGGTAACTATAGCCGCTATACCGGCATTAATATGAACAACTGTTCCACCTGCAAAATCTAAAGCTCCCATATTTCTTAACCAACCACCCAAACCCCAAACCCAGTGAGCCATGGGGTCATATACAAACGTGGTCCATAAAATACTGAATAGAAGGAAAGCAGAAAACTTCATTCTTTCCGCAAAAGCGCCTATGATAAGCGCCGGTGTTATAACCGCAAACATCATTTGAAATATCATAAATAACTGATGTGGAATAGTACTTGAGTATCCTGGATACAGCTCAAGACCGACCCCGCTTAAACCAAACCATTTAAAACCACCCCAGAAACCTTTGTCAGGACCGAAAGAAAGGCTATATCCGAACAAAACCCATTGTAAACTTATCACACAAAGCATTACAGCACATTGCATTAAAATACTTAAAACATTTTTTTTTCTGACAAGCCCGCCGTAGAAAAAAGCAAGTCCGGGCAAAGTCATGAGCATGACAAGTGCAGTTGAGATAAGAACCCACGCCGTATCGCCGCTATCAACTTTTGTAACTAGCACAGATGAAACTGCTTGTGCACTTTTTTCCACAGTTATTTGAGTCGGCAATAATTTTACATTTTCCGCAAAAACAATTCCAGAAAACAAAAATACTAAACCCGCAAAAAATAAACCGTACAACTTTTTCATTGTATTTTCTCCTATTAAAATCAAACAATTGTTTATGCAATTGAATAAATATTAAATATAAAAATCCTTTCTTTTATTTGTTTATTTTTCTTCATTGATTATTCTATCTCTAATATTTCTTTAACTAAATGTGCATATACTTTATTTATATGGCTTGTTTTAAACCATCTTTCTATTGTAGAAATAGATATATCAAGTTTTTTAGACAAGTCAAATAATGTATAACCTCTTTCCTGTTTTACTCTAATAATTTTTTCAATCAATTCTTTATCTATCATTTAATTAAATTGTTATGTCTCCTTTTTCACCAGTCCTAATCCTTATTGCATTTTCTATGTTGTATATAAATATCTTACCATCCCCGATTGCACCGGTTTTTGCAGTTTCACTTATAACCTTGACAATACGTTCTACATCTTGGTCTTTAGCTACTATCTCTATTTTTATTTTCGGCAAAAGTTCTACTTTGTATTTTTTACCACGCCACTGCTGGTCTATCCCTTTTTGTTTACCACAACCCTCTATTTCCGTAACCATTAAACCCGGAAAACCGCTTTCCTCCAAAGATTGTCTAATGGATTCTAATTTTGCAGGACGCACTATAGCTTCTATTTTCTTCATAATTTATACCTCCATCAAGTTTTAAACTAAAATTTCTGTATAGCAATAGGTGTTTCCGAATGCTTGTCAAGTTTTACTCCGGAATATCCGGGAACTCCCATTTCCGGGACATCCAATCCTGATATTTCTTTTTCCGGTTCCACACGATTGCCAACAAAAAATTCAATAAGCTTGAAAATAATCAATGAAACTAATCCTACATAAATGATGTTAGAAATTACTCCTATACTCTGAGCTATAAACTGTGAAGCATCACCGTAAAATAATCCTTTAACCGTTCCGGCGACACCGTTCCATCCGTCACCATAGGAACCATCGGCAAAAAGTCCTAGAGCGAAACAACCCCATGCACCGTTTACACCGTGAACTGATATAGCACCCACCGGATCGTCAATTTTTAGTTTACTGTCAACGAAGAAAACTGACTCCACAACCAATATTCCTGCGATAAAACCTATAATACATGCACTAACAGAATTGACAAATGCACAGGGAGCGGTAATTGCTACCAACCCTGCCAACATACCATTGCACATCATACTGGGGTCCGGTTTCTTAGTGCGGACAATCCACATCCACAATGTTGAAGCCACTGCTCCCGTTGCCGATGCAAGCATAGTATTAACTGCAATGACCCCAATACGCAAATCTGTTCCAGCCAATGTGGAACCGGCATTAAAACCAAACCACCCAAAAGCAAGAATAAATGTTCCAACAACAGCCATAGGTATATTATGGCCGGGAATTGCATTAACGCTTCCATCACGGTTAAATTTACCTAAACGAGGGCCCACAATCCATGCTCCTACCAAAGCAATCACTCCTCCGCACATATGTACTACGGATGAACCGGCAAAATCTACATGCCCATGACCCAGATGAAAATTCTGGCCTAACATAGCCAGCCAACCACCACCCCATACCCAGTTACCGAAAATCGGATAGATTATGGTCCCGACAAAAACACCATAAATACAAAATGCAATAAATTTCCATCTCTCGGCAAGCGCACCGGTTGGAATTGTAGCAGTAGTATCCATAAATACCATTTGAAAGAGAAAAAGTGTAAATATCGCTACATCATAAGATGAACCTGTCAAGAGAAATCCCTTTGCTCCAAATAAACCAAATGATTTCCCGAATAAGCTAATGGTAACTTCATGATTTAACCCGGCGTATCCTCCTAATGTTCCGATAGCACCCATACCTCCAAACATCAGGGCAAACCCACAGACGTAGAATCCTAACATACCCAACGGGTAAATCAGGAAATTCATCCCCATAGTGTGAGCAACATTTTTTGCGCGAGTCAGACCCGTCTCAACCATTGCAAATCCCGGCTGCATGAACATAACAAGAAACCCGGCGACAAGCACCCAAACAAAGTTAATTGCCACCCTATTATGTCCTGCAACCTGAGCTACTTCTTCTATTGTCGGCTTACCGACAACTGAAGCAGAGACATCCATAATTCCGCCAGTATTTGAACCCGCAGAATCAGGATTTGAAGCAGCCATCAACATAGGTAAGAACGAACAACCAATTATAATTAAACCAAATAGAAAAATAGAAATTTTAAATTTCATATAAACCTCCGTTACTTTATATCAAAATCAATGTCAAGCTGAAGCGTCCATGTCATTTTATCACCACCGTAAAATGTCTTTGCTAAAGGGAACACCGGACCAGTGAGTAAAGTCACATTATCAGCAAAATAGGTATATAATCCAAAACCTGTTGCTGAAAAGGAATTTTTGCCGCTCATATAATCAAAAGCAAAAATAAATTTCTTATACTGCGGGGAAAGATAACCCAACATAAAACCAGTGTTATCTGTTTTTCCTTTTTCATCTACGAGAAGGCTTTTATTCCCTGAATAATAACCTGCAGAAAAACTTCCAGATTTAAAGGTCTTACCTATATCTAAATGCCATATATCATAATCGGTTACTCCGCTTCTGACTCCTTTTGAGAACATACCTAAAGAAAAACCTACCGGTAACAATTCACCTTCCGGTGAACCAATTTTGGCATTTAGATAATGTTGCTCTTCTGGAGTAGGAACCGGTAAAAAAGCATCATATCCGATTTCCATCTGTATTTTTTTAAATGGTAAAACTCCCGTTGTGAAACCATAATCTACCGGCATGGCACTTTTAGTTCTAACATATGTATCATATGTAATATGCCCTTTCATATAAGGCTGGAAATACGGTGTACACGGAGTCCAAAAAACGGTTGAAGGTGTAGCAAATAAAGCAGTAAATACCGAATAATAATTAGTAATTAGTAGAACCAAAATAAATAATTTTTTTCTCATTATATTATTCTCCAACGTTAATACTTAAATGAACATAAAAATATTTTTTTACAAACCTCTTCAGATTCATTTTCAATAAGTCCGTATTTATTAACTACTACTATTTCACCATTTTTCATTTCTTTCCATTCAAAACCACGAAGTTCTTCCGAACAAACCAAAAACAGACCTTTATAAAATGAATAATTAAGGGTGTAATAATTCTCATCTTCCGCAAAACCTCTATAACAATACATATTTTTACCGTCACTTAAAAGGAATGTAAGAGATGTAAATTTACATTTACTTTCAATTTCACTGATAACGTCTCTAATTGTTTCCTTATAATCTTTTACACTTTTCTTATCAAGTCTATCAATTAAGAATTTAAAAAATCTTTCACTATCAGTTGTCCCTTCATATTTACACCCGGGCATTAATAATCTTTCCGAGTTATAAATCGTCCCGTTATGACAAAAAATCCAATCATCCTTGATAAAAGGATGGGTGTTTTCAATTATTTTATCCCCTTCTGATGCTTTTCTTAAGTGTGCTATTAAAATTTTTGTGCTTGACATCATTGCTTTTTCAGTTGCAATAAGAAAATTATCAGAATCACTAATAGCACTTTTTTCACTTCTACCAAAATGAACCGCCCATTTACCAAGATAACCTGCAACTCCCCAGCCATCATAATGACCTTCGGACATTGTATTTTTTATTCTACCTCTAACTGCAAGTTCCTGAAAACTCTCAAGCCATAACGGTGAAATTTTATTTGTTGAAATAACCCCTAACATTCTACACATTGTTTTACCTCCTTAGGACACACTATTAAGCACCCCCCTAGTTTTTATCCCCCCAGTTCCGATAAATCGGAACTAAACTGGGGGACTGACGCAAAACTGGCAGGGGGGTATTTTTTTCTGCGAAAAAATAAAAAACGCTCTATCCACCACTGGTTGATAGAACGTCTACGTTCTCTTTACTTCATAGACCCGTCAATAGGTCCGATTAACTTCTCTTTCTACTTATACAAGTAAAAAAATGGTGATTTTGTAAACCCCCTAATTCATTTTACTACTCCATTTTTTACAAATATTCTTACGGATTCTGGCTACTCTTACGAAGGAAATTTTTAATTTATTGCCAATCTCTCTCAACGTGTACCCGTTTAAACAAAAAACAAGTACTTCTTTCTCTCTTTTTGTGAGACCGTTTGCTTTAACTATTTTGATATATATTTTATATGCAATTATTTCAGAAAGAAGTTGAGAATTATCCGGTATTATTTCATTAAGTGTTGTCCCATCACTATTAATCGGTTCATCAATACTTACAATATTTACCTTATCATTAACCGTTCTTAAATAATTCTTAATATGAAACCAGCAGCCCTGCATCAGGTAACTTTCAGTCTTTCCCTTGAATTTATCTTGTTCCCACTTTTCCAACAAGTAAATAGACATTTCTTGTAATAAATCGTCTTCATCAACAAATTGCAAATATCCGTTAAACTTCCTAGCTATTCCCCTAAGTTTAGGATAAAACTCTTCCAATACTTTTTTAAATTCCATTCTCCATCACCTCCAAAGTTTTAACATCTTTTAGTCTGCTAAAAGTCTTATAACTTACCCCCTCACCTTTAATCCTCTCCCCATCGGGGAGAGGAAAGAAACAAGAAATCTTCTCCCTTAAGAAGAAAAAAGAGTTGAGGGGTCTATATAAGCAGACACCTGTTACATTTTATATCTATTTGTAATCGGTATCCTCCGGTCTTTACCAAATGCTTTGGGTGTAATTTTAATTCCCGGAGGTGACTGTCTGCGTTTATACTCACTTTTATTAACCATAGTCAATACTTTAAATACGATATCTTTGTCAAATCCTAAAGAGATAATCTCATCCAAATCTTTATCTTCCTCAATGTATGCTTTCAGAATCGTATCTAACGTATTATATGGGGGTAATGTATCTGTATCCTTTTGGTTTGGTCTAAGTTCAGCTGTAGGTTCCTTTATTAGTACACGTTCAGGAATAACCAAACCAAGAGAATTCCTATATTGAACTAACTTATAAACCAATGTTTTAGGAACATCTTTAATTACTGCAAAGCCTCCTGCCATGTCTCCATAAAGAGTAGCATATCCTACACTCATCTCAGATTTATTTCCGGTAGTTAAGACAAGCCAATCACATTTATTGGAGAATGCCATTAAAATGTTGCCCCTAATTCGTGCCTGCAAGTTCTCTTCTGTTATATTTTTTCCCAATCCTGAAAAATGCGGTTTAAAAATATTTAAGTAAATTTTATATATCTGTTCAATTGATATTTTTATTAATTTTATATCTAAATTTTGTGCCAATTGTTCCGCATCAATTTTTGATTCTTGAGAAGAATAACGTGAAGGCATAAATATTCCAACTACATCATCTTTTCCTAAAGCGTCGACCGCTAAAGATGCAACCAAAGAGGAATCAATTCCACCACTTAAACCAATAACAACTTTTTGAAAACCATTTTTAGATACATAATCTTTTAGTCCCAGTACTAAAGCCTGATATACTTCTGCAACAGGTTCCAACGGCTTAGTTTCTCTTTTTAATAATGAAGGCTTATTTTTATGCAATAGCTTGTCTGTAACCACAATTACACTTTTTGATGGTATGTTCTTACATGGTAAAATATTTAAATCTACTATTAGCATATCTTCCTTAAATGCTTCTGCTTTGGCAATTATTTTACCATTATTATCAACAATCATACTCTGCCCATCAAAAATTAGCTCATCTTGACCACCCACCAAGTTAGTATAAGCAATCCAGACATGATTATCTTTTGCTTGTTTTTGAATAATTTTTTCTCTTTCTCTAAGTTTACCCATATTATATGGTGAAGCATTAATGTTAAGAACCAAACCTGCACCAGATAAAACTTGCGATTTTGTCGGTTCATCTATATGCCATATATCTTCACAAATATTTACACCAAAAACTAATTTGTTGAATTTAAAAACCAATGGTTCGTTCCCTGAAATAAAATAACGTTCTTCATCAAAAACACCATAGTTTGGTAAAAACATTTTGTGATATATTCCCTTTATTTCGCTATTATGAATTACAGCACCGGCATTATAAATGTCTTTTACTCTTCTGTCTACAAAACCAACTAATGCCACAATATTATTTGTTGATTTAGATATCTCTTTTAACTTTTTTAAATTATCTTTAATGAATTTAGGATTGAACAATAAATCTTCAGGAGGATATCCGGTAATAGCCAACTCCGGGAAAGAGATTATATCAACCCCTGATTCTTTTGCCTTTTGGATATATCCAATTATTTTTTTACAATTACCCTCCAAATCACCAACTATGCAATTTAACTGGACACAAGCTAAACGTAAATTATTTTCCATATCATACTCCAAATAAAAATGCCCTTTGTTCCAAATCAGAGGAACCCAAGGACATCAATGCCCATCAACTTAACTCTATATGTAATTTTTTTAGACTTGTACGCTAAAAGTCTTATAATTTACCCCCTCACCTTTTATCCTCTCCCCATCGGGGGAGAGGAAAGAAATGAGAAATCTTCTCCCTTAAGGAGAAAAAAGAGTTGAGAAGGGTTTTTAGATTTTGGTCTTTATTTCTGAACTCAAAATAATTGCTTCGGCAATTTCTTTCATCGGCTTACAACTATCCATGCTTTTCTTATGAATTATCCTGTATGCCTTATCTTCGTCCATTCCCGTTTCTTTCATTAATATACCTTTAGCCCGTTCAACTAATTTACGTATCTCCAACGCTTCTTTGGCAGCTAAAGTTTCTTCCATCAATTTTGTGTTCTCAATGGCTACCGCAGCCTGATTAGCCACAGATTGTAATATTTTTATCTCATCTTCAGTAAACCTATGTTCAACAGCAGTATAAATATTTATTACGCCAATAGCTTTTTCTTTAACCATCATCGGCAAAACTAGCATTGAACATATACCTTCTTTCTTTGCCAATTGCTGATATTTATACCCGGGTTCTTTAGTGACATCTAAAACAGTGATTGGTTTTTTCTCTCTCACCGCTTTACCACTGATACTTTCAGAAACTTTCAAGGGAGCTTTTTTAATATATTCCTCAATATTACTTTGTGTCGCTTCAATAGTCAACTCTTGCTTCTTCTCATCAAGTAACATTATCGAACATATCTTTGAATTCATCATTTCAGCTGTCATTGTAACTACCAAATGAAGTATCTCTTTCAGGTACCGGTTAGAAACAATAGCCTTGCTGACTTCTGCTAAAGTTTCTATCTGTACGGTTATTTTTTTAGTCTCTTCATATAATCTTGCATTCTCTATAGCAAAGCCTACCTGCTGGGCTACAGTAGAAAGAAGTGCAATCTCATTCGAACTATGTGTATGAGAACGCTTATGTTGTACATTAATTACACCGATTATTACATTCCTGCTTATAATAGGCACGGAAAGAAAAGAATCATATTTATCTTCCGGAAGATTATGAAAAAACTTAAACCTCGGGTCATCACTTGCATTTTTGGATATTGCTACGGGTTTCCTCTCTTTTGCCACCCAACCAGTTATCCCTTCCCCTACTTTGATTTTTATTTTACCTAATATTTTCGGATGTGGATTTTTAGATGCACGCAAAGTTAATTCTTCCTTTTTGTCATTAAGAAGATATAACAGGCAAGCATCTCCTTTTGTAACTTGTATAACCATTTCTACTATTTGTTTCAATACTTCTTCCAAATTCAAGTTACAACTTATAGTTTGAGTGATTTTTCTCAATATCTGGTTTTCTTTTTCCGGTTTTAATCTTATATTCATTTTATTGAAGATTCTGAAGCACTCACCCAAATTTGATCCCCCCAGATTTACTAAAGTAAATCTAAACGGGGGGATTATCCTTGCCGTTCGGCAAGGATAATAAAAAATGCCTTCTGACGCTTATTGTCAAAAGACATCTTTGCCTTTGTTTTTTTAAAACACTTTCAATGTGCTTTAGTATAATTATAATTAAAAATAAAATATTTGTCAAGTAAAAAATGTATCCTTGATTTTTTTTATAATAACTTGCTCAAAGACAAGAAAATCCAAGACTAACGGAAGCAGAGCTTCGCTCTGCAGCTACATAACATAAGCACCGCAAGGCGGTGCGGCTACAATATATTATGTGAATTTACATTCACTGCTGCATAACATCAGTCCAGCTATAAATTGTAACGGACAATTATATATGTACTGCTTCTAATTTGCCGTCTTTATTTTTAATGATTTTTAACTTTGCATGACAACGCGGACAGACATATATGTCTCCCTCTTTTACGCCATCTTTTAATATTATCTCCTGCTTACAAACAGGACATATTATTGTTGCATTTTCGGCATAAACAGTCTTAAGAGGTTTTGGGGCTTGTACGGAAATTACTACCATGTCTTCATTGCCGGAATTTATGAGACCGTGAAAAATGTTAGCGGGACCATAAACAGTTGATGTCGGACCTACAATAACGCTCTCTTTCCCGACAGTAAATTCGCCGACTCCGCTGACAATATAAAAAAGTTCATCTGTCGTAGGATGTTTATGAAACGGCAAAATCTGACGGGCTTTAAAACAAAAAGTATTGAAAATTATTTTGTCCGTGTTAAGCGGCTCCTTCTTTAAAAACTTATCGGCACTAAATTCTTTAATTTCATCAATCTTTACTGTCTGCAATTTACTACCGGCTTTTTCCGGTTCTACTCCAAAGACATAACTTGCAGCAACTGCTACAAACAATGCTACACCAATAAACAAACTTTTTTTGCACATAATTGTTCTTCCTCCTTTAATATTAGCTTTCTACTTCGAGTTAGGCTTGCCAAGGGTCTGGCGACAACTACAAACCTATAATTAAATTGTAGTTTCACGCCCTCGGCGTGATAACATTGAAATTCTTATTAAAAAAACTTATTTCTTAATCCAAAGGGTTGATTTGCCACAATTCTGACATTCGCTAAATTTTTTACCCTTCTTTAATGCTTGTTCTTCAGTACCGCTCTCAGTTCCACAAACATGACAGTAGTAATTGCCTTCTTCTTTTACTACTTCATCCGGTTTAAAATATTTTATTGAACTTTTTTTCATTTTTGTTCACCTCCTTTTATCAGTTTAAAATATTATAATTATCTCTCTAATTTTTCGTCTCCTTCTTTTAGAAAGTTAGCCGAAAAACCACCCTTGCTGGTCATTGCGAGCGACCAACGGGAGTGCGGCAATTCTTTCTTCATACGAGATTGCTTCGTCGTCCCGCTTATAGCGTGACTCCTCGCAATGACACCGCGACTTTTTCATAGGTCTCCCTAAGAACAGAAGAAAAATTGAGATTATATTTCTTTAATTTTCTGCATATGTTCTATAAATCAGGTTTCCACCCCTGTTTATATCGAATAAAACACCTTCGGAAAGCGATATCTTTTTTGTTGCAGATTCAAATTCTGCAATATTTGTCGTTTTTTTATTATTGATTGCTCTTATTACATCACCAACGTTAAGCCCCATCTCTTCCGCTTTTGAACCATTTCCTATTTCAACAATTACAACTCCCTGTTCATCCGGTGAAACATTTAGTTCTTCCGCCATATCCCTGGTAAACTGCTTTACTTTTATACCCAGCCACTCTGCTGTTTTTTCGCTTTTCTGCGGCTCTGATTGATTCGCAACAGCTTCCTCAGTCATTTCACCAAGAATAACAGAAACTGTTTTTTTAACATTTTCCTGCAGGATGACAACATTTATTTTTTTATTAGGAGGAGTAGCGGCAACAATATCCTGAAGTTTTTCGGGTGAATCTATCTTTTGATTATCAAATTCAAGGATAATATCCCCTCTTTTAATTCCAGCTCTGGAAGCTGCTGTATTATTAGAAACACTCCCGACTATAACACCGGTAATTTCTTTCAGTCCTGATTGCTTAGCAATTACCTCGTCAACTTTCTCAATAGACACGCCTAAAAATCCTCTCTCAACTTTACCTTTTGTCATAAGCGGAACCAATATACTTTTTGCGAGATTTATCGGAATTGCGAATCCTACTCCTACCGATCCGCCTGACTGACTAAAAATAGCAGTATTAATCCCTATAACTTCACCGTTAATATTTACAAGAGGACCTCCGGAATTTCCCCTGTTAATTGAAGCATCTGTCTGTATAAAATCCCTGTAATTATTCCCTTCTACATTAATGTTTTGCCTTTTTGCGGATATTATTCCGACAGTAACCGTTTGTTCTAATCCAAAAGGAGAACCTATGGCAATCGCCCAGTCACCGACACGTATTTTATCCGAATCACCTAATTTCACAACAGGAAGAATCCCATGCGGTTTTATTTTTACTACTGCCAAATCTGTTCTCGCATCTTTACCTATTACCTTTCCCGAATATTCTTTGTCACCGGCAAGTTTTACAGTAATTTTCTCTGCATCTTTTACAACATGATAATTTGTAAGAATATAACCGTCTTTGTCAATAATAACACCGCTGCCGGCACCCTCAATCTTTCTCTGCTGATAATTTTTCCCTTTTGGAGTTCTTTTGTTAGGCAAATCATTAAAAAAATCATTAAATGGGTCAGAAAAAAAGAAATCAAAAGGCATCGCTTCTTTTACCACTTGTTCGGTGTAAATAGAAACTACCGCCGGTTTTGTCTGCTCAGAAACACCCACAAATGCCTCTTGTAGATTTAAAATATCCTGAGAAACAGCCGTCTGAATTCCTAAAGAGGTATCCAATCTTTTTTGCGATTTACCAATAAAAAACACTAAGATTAGTACTGCAAAAACGGCTACTGTCCAGAATAAATTTCTTCTTGCAGAATGTGACTCAGACATAAAAACTCCTCCTTTACTTAAGCAAAGCTGGCGCTTTGCGGCTACGGTGAAATTTTAAAATGCAGGCAGAGCAAGCTCTGCAACTACAATATTGAAACAGTGCTTTTTCATTTTGTTTACTTTATTTTAAACATTCTTTTAAAAACAATATATTTTTTACGTAATATTCTTTCATGCTCAACTTCTTCACCAATAAACCAATTGAATATCCTTAGACATTTGTTGTCATAATAAAACATATTCTGGAATTTCCTGTACATTTTCTGCGCTTTTTGTTCTTCCTTAACAGCAAATTTAAAAACTTTCAATAGTTTTTCTAATTCCCGTTTTTCAATTTCATTCATTTTTTCACCACATAACCTTTAATAATATTTCCCTCTTTTTTTACTTCCAGTAATTTTTCACCTGTCATCTGGCACCACGCAGGCAAATCCTTTTCAAATCCCGGGTCATCAGCGATGATTTCAATAACTTCGCCCGGTTTCATTTTTTCAAGTTCAAGTTTAGTTTTTACAATAGGCATCGGGCAAAAAAGCCCGGAACAATCAAGTGTTTTATCAATTTTCATTAAAGCTATCCGCTAAAAGTCTTATAATTTTCCCCTCACCTTTTATCCTCTCCCCGAAGGGGAGAGGAAAGAAATGAAAAATCCTCCTCCTTGAGTAGAAGAAAAAATTGAGGTCAAATAAACAGATTTATTTTAGAATTTCTTGCTTCTGCAAGATAAGTTGAGGCACCGGCAAATTCATCTACAGTATTAGCAAGGTTCTCTTTTGTCAAACCTAAAACACCGCAACTTGTAGTACATGCAATATATTTAACGTTTAGTTCCCGGGCAAGCTTCATAAGGTCGTCCAGTGACGCCATCCCTGTTTTTTTCATCAATTTTTTCATCATCCAGGGACCAATACCCAACATATTTAATTTTGATATCGGAAGTCTTGTCGTACTCATAAAGTTAAACATTCTTTGCAACATATTTTGTGATTTTGACATGGAAAATACTGATTTTTTAATAATATTTAATCCCCAAAAAGTGAAAAATATCGAAACGTCCATACCGCTGGCAGCAGCTGTAGTTGCAAGAGTAAAGGCAGCGATTGCTTTATCTAACTCACCGGAAAACATAATGATTGTCATTTTTTCTTTCATAAGACTATCTCATAAGTCCCTTTAAATTTGTCATTGCGAACAAAGTGAAGCAATCTTATAAAATGTATTTCGTCGAAGACGAGATTGCCACGCCCGCCACTGAACCGTTGGCGGGCTCGCAATGACAACCAAATGTCAAGAAGTATCGGTGACATTACACCATCACAAATTACTGCACTTTGGGCATTTTTTTAAATCTGATTTATATAAATGCCCGCAAGTTTTACATTCTACCAGTTTTACACTGCAAGGTTTACAAAAAACCGGTTCGAAACAACCTTCTTTTAACTCACTTTCACAAAAATTACATTTACACTTTTTTTTCATTTATTTACCTGTTTTTTTCTTATAATCTTCTATAGCTTTATGCAGTGCACTGGCACCTAAGTTGGAACAGTGCATTTTGTTCGGCGGAAGACCGCCTAATTCCTGTGCAACAGAAGCGTTGGTAATCTTGAGAGCTTCATCAATTGTTTTTCCCTTAGCCATTTCACTTACCATTGACGAAACCGCTATTGCCGCGCCGCATCCAAAAGTTTTAAATTTTACATCTTCAAGCTTGTTGTCTTTTACTTTTATATAAAAAGTCATCATATCGCCGCAGACAGGATTACCGACTTCTCCGACTCCGTCAGCGTCATTTATCTCACCTACATTTCTCGGATTTTGAAAATGGTCCATCACTTTTTCTGAATAAAACGGCATAACGTTATCCCCTATTAAAAACCGTGCAATGAGTAATGTGTGATGTGTAATGAATAACTAAAACAACAGATTCAAGTTAAGCAAAGCTTTGCTTTGCAGCTACAAAACAGCTGATGTTTAGCCGCAGAGTGTCAGATCTGCTAAACATTGAAATTCCTATACATTAAAATACACTTTTCGACCATTATTCTTTATTTACATCGTGCTCGGATTCATGCTCGTAGTCGGTACCGGGACCTGCCTGATGTCTAGTACCTGTTTTTAGAAAATAACTGTATAATGGAGACATGTCACGTAATTTTTTTACTACTGCCGGAAATTCCGACATAACATACTCGATTTGCTCATAACTGTTATCTTTTGAAAGGGTCATTAAAATGGAGCCTTGTCCTATTGCAGTGTCAACTTTTATAGATGTTAAAACGTGTGACATTTTCAACGATTTAGATGCACAGGCAGAACCGCTTGACACATAAATACCTTTTTGGTCCAATAATAAAAACATCCCTTCGCCTTCAATAAACTCAACTGAAAAATTAACATTATTGGGTAAACGATTTTCAACCGGTCCGTTTAAATAAATATATTCTATTTTTTGGGGTAATTCAAAAATCAATTTATCTCTTAAAGCAGTAATTCTTCTGTTATTTTCTGCCATCTCACTTTTTATGATTTCGCACGCTTTTCCAAAACCGACAATCGCCGGAACGTTTTCAGTTCCTGCACGACGCCCATTTTCCTGTATGCCGCCGTCAATCTGCGAAATTATTTTTATACCTTTCTTTAAATACAGAGCGGCAGCTCCTTTGGGACCGTAAAACTGGCTTCCGGAGAAAGTTAATAAATCAGCACCTATCTTGTCAACATCAACAGGGATTGTACCAACACTGCAAACAGCATCAGTATGGAATAGAACACCTTTTGCACGGCAAATATTTGAAATTTTTTCTATATGCTGAATTGTACCGATTTCCGGGTTTGCATGCTGTATTGAAACAAGTATTGTATCTTCACGAATCGCTTTTTCAACATTTTCCGGAAACACAAAACCGTTTCTATCAACGGGTAAATATGTAACCTCAAAATTATTCTGACCTAAACGCTTCGCAGAATATAAAACAGAAAAGTGTTCAATATCGGAAACTATTATATGTTTCCCTTTTTGCTTATATGCTTCTGCAACACCTTTTACAGCCAAATTATTTGATTCCGAAGCACAGGATGTAAAATATATTTCATCAGGCTTTGAATTAATCAAATCAGCTGCCTGACCACGGGCTTTTTCTACTGCATCTTTTGATACCGCACCCAATGAATGCATGCTTTGGGCGTTACCGTAATTTTCTTTTAAAAACGGGAGCATTTCGTTAAAAACACGCTCGTCAACTTTCGTATTTGACTGATTTTCCAGATATATTTGTTCCATAAATTCAGAAACTTCCCCGGACAACAACTTCTTCGTACTCTTTTCTGTTCAGGCGCTGTAATAAATTTTTAGACTTATCATGATAACCAACCGCTATAAGCATTGCCACTTCATATCTATCGGGGATTTTAAACGCTTCTTTTACTTTTTCCGGCTCAAACCCGTCCATAGGATGCGTATCCACTCCCAAATCTTTTGCAGCAAGCATAAATCCCATAGCAAAAAGACCGACGTTTCTTAAAGCAAAACCGCGACCGGCAAAAGGATTCCCGTAAAGAGTTTCCGGCATTTTGCTATGTTTTTCTTTTTCTTCCTGTTTAATATATCCTTTTGCTATCATATCATTTAAAAGTTTATCTGTATTTTTATATCCTTCCATATCTGCAAGCAATACAATCACGACAGATGCATCTTCTATTTTTTCCTGATTGAACGCAGCTTTTCTTAGTTTTCTCTTGTCCTCCTGATTTTTCACAAGCAGCATCTTCCATGGCTGGAGGTTAAACGATGACGGGACCAGCCTGGCTATGTTATAAATTTTTTCAAGTAACGTTTCATTAATATTCTCTTTAGTATCAAAAAAATTAACAGAACGTCTTTTTTCGAAAATGTTTTTTAAATCCATTGTTTTCTCCTCTACTCAAACAACTTCAACAACCCATAAATAATATCTTTATCAATTTTTGCAATTTTTGTAAGGTTTGATTCGTTTTCAGGAAATACCGGCTTTTTATTTATGTAAAAAATACCCGTTGGTATTTTATCTCCTGTTTCACTTGCTTTTTTTAATGCCGATTCTTTATCGTAAGGATTATAATCTTTCTCTAAATGATAAATCTTGTCCTTATACCACGGACCCTGATGATACCCAAAGGTTATACAAGGTTGAATTATATCTATCAGGGCAAATCCTTTATGTTGTATTCCTGCAACTATAATTTCAGACAGAAATTCCAAATCACCGGCATAACCTCTTGCAACAAATGAACAATTCATTATTATTGCTAATGCCAGCGGATTAAGCGGTTCCTCTTTAACACCGTCAAACTGTAACTTTGTTTTCACTCCAATATCCGTAGTAGGCGATGCCTGACCTTTTGTCAAAGCATATACCTGATTATTATGTATAAGAGAAGTTATATCAGGATTCCTGCGAAAAGCATGTAAAAGATGATTACCGCCTTCACCATAGAAATCACCATCTCCGCAGACAGTTAAAACGGTTAATTCCGGATTGACAGCTTTTATACCGGTAGCAACAGGCAATGCCCGTCCATGCAGACCGTTAAAAACATTACAGTTTAAGTAATGGGGCAACTTTGGTGCCTGACCTATGCCGGAAACAATAACAATATCCTGCGGTTTAGCATCAAGTTTTACAAATGAATTTTTTACAGCGTTCAATATCCCAAAATTGCTGCACCCGGGACACCAAGCGGATTTTACATTATTTTTAAAATCGTCTATTTTTAACATAATATTTTAAACAAACCTGCTCGCTTTCCCCTTTATCTTCCATCTATAGGTGTGAAGGAAGAGTTTAGGGGATGGACACTTGTATATTTTAAAACCTCTTCGATAACTTCGTCTTCCGTAAAAGGCAATCCGTCATATTTGAGTATTTTTCCGTAAATCTTAACACCCTCGCTCTCAAGGAGTCTGGCAAATTGCCCGGTAAAATTATTCTCAATAACTACTATTTTAAATTTTCTGTTTTTATCCAGAAATTCCTTTGGGATTTTTAAAGGCCAGATTTCTGTATAGTTTATATTTTTTGCTCTGATTCCCTTTTCTAACAAAACATCAACTGCATATGAAACTATCCCTCCGTTAGAACCCCAGGACACAAGAACAAGTTCCGAATCTTCAATACCATCCGGAACAGATACATTCATCTCTTCTGCCATTAAACAGTTTTTATTCCATCTTTTTTCAACCATCAGTTTTCTTATTGTGTTATTCTCGGTTATATGACCATACTGGTCATGCTCATCCGAATCATCAACTACAAGATTCTCACTTTCGCCGGGTTTAAGCCGAGGAGAAAGACCGTCGTCAGTTATAGAATATTTTTTAAATTCACCTGCTATGTCATTGGGGTTAGAAAAATAATCTTTTATTTCAACTTTATCAATATTAAAATTTTTAACCGTCCAATATGAATCGGCAAGATACTGGTCAGTAAGAATTATAACCGGTACCCTGTATTTCTGGCTCATCTCAAAAGCTTTTATCATTATATTGAAAGCATCATAAGCATTTGAAGGAGCAAAAATAAATCTAGGAAATTCGCCATGTGCAGCATTCAACGCAAAATTTAATTCACCCTGTTCGGTTCTCGTTGGAAGCCCAGTTGCAGGTCCGGGACGCTGGCCTAAAACAATAACAACAGGCGTTTCTGTCATTGCTGCAAGCGAAAGTCCTTCTACCATAAGGCAAAATCCACCGCCGCTGGTTGCAGTTAAAGACCTGACACCGGCATAACTCGCCCCTATCACCATATTAATAGCTGATATCTCATCTTCCGCTTGTTCTGTTAAAATACCTGTTTTATGAGATGTTTCGGAAAGATAAGTTATTATGCCCGTTGAAGGTGTCATTGGATATGCAGACATAAATTTACAGCCACCAGCAATAGCACCGAGAGCCAGCGATTCGTTCCCGGTCATAACTTTCATATTCAGGTTTTTCAGTCCTTTTGTTTCAGTTGGATATTTTTTACTATTTTTAACAGCCCAATCATAAGAATATTTTGCGACTAAAACATTTTTATCAGCAATCTCATTGCTTTTTCTTGTAAATTCCTCTCTTAAAACAGTTTCTATTCTTTCAAAACCCAGATTAATAATTCCTGCTATCGTTCCTATAGCGGAAGCGTTTGCATAAATTTTGTTGCCCCCGATTTCAACAGCAGTTTTTTGAAAAGGTACCGCTAAAATATTTTCACCGGTTTCATCTTCAGCTACTGCAATACCATCCTTTTTAAGGAACGGCAAATATACGGAAGTATTGGATTTGTCCAGTGACACTAAAATATCATATTTCTCCGGCAGAGATTCAACCGGCATATCACTCAGGACAAGACGGGAAGAAGATTCTCCGCCGCGAATCCTTGACTGGAAATCCTGCCAGGCAAAAACATAATACCCTGAACGTAAAATTGCCTTTGCCAGAATATTACAAACAGTCTGTATTCCCTGCCCTGCCTGACCGCAAATAATAATTGAAGTTTTTGCCATTTTTGTTTTTTTTAAATTAAATCATTCCGTTAAAAATCTCATAATTTCCCCCTCACCTTTTTTCCTCTCCCCACAGGGGAGAGGAAAGGAATAAGTGGGGAGAATAAATAATTGAGAGGTTTAAACAATCTATATAAATCTTTCAAACCTTTCTTTTTTTACCTTACATATAGGACATATCTCCGGTGGTTCGTTCCTGGCACAAAGATATCCGCATACCTTGCATCGCCACACCGGCAAAGGAACTGAAAAAATAGGATTTGCCGTATCTGGCTTTTTGCCTTTTCTTTTTTCCAAAGAAGGTCTCCTTTCAGGTATAGATTTCAGTTCTTTTTCACCGCTTAATATCTTATTTGAAACATAAAGCCCGCAGTAACAAGTGTCATAATCATTTAAATCTGCATCTCTATAATCACAAGGACATATAATATCCATATCATCCTGCTTATTACCGGAAGAAAGCCGGCACGGGCATGAATAATAACCGTACCTTATTTCATTAACAAGAAGCCCTTCAATAAGTTCTTTCGTAAATTTTTTATCAAAATTCAAATGATATCCGGAATTTTCGGCTTCTTCTTTGAGTTTCCGGTATAATTGATTAATCTGTTCGGAAGTTACTTTATTTTTTTCTTCCATTTTTTCCCCTACAAAACTTTTTCTTTAATTTCATCCGGTTTATATCCGGTTATACAAAACTTGTTATCTTTAACAAGAGTTGGAAATGACCGGTCGGGATTCCACTTCATAATTTCTTTTTCAGCAGCTTTCATATCCTTTTTATCAAGTAAATCCACATCAACATAATAGAAATCTATGCCCAAGTCTTTCAGCAGCTGTTTTGTTTTTTTGCACCAGATACATGTACTAAGAGCATACAGGATTATGTCACCGACTTTCTTTCCTTCATTATGAATTTTTTTCATTTTTTTTGACCTGCCAATTCCCCCCTAACATTAAAACCCTCTTTGTTGGTCATTGCGAGCAACCGACGGGAGCGTGGTAATCTCTTTTTCCTACGAGATTGCTTCGTCGTCCCGCTTATAGCGTGACTCCTCGCAATGACACATGGGGACTTTTTCAGCAATCTCTCAATTGGGAGAAGAAAGAAATGAGATTTTCTATAAATCAACCTCACTTATCCAGTTGCCGTGCTGGTTACAGAAGTCAATAACTGTAAGTTTACCGCTTTTTACTCTAAGATGTACACAAGCCGCCGGATTGATTTTTTCGGGATTAAGCATCATCCTTGATATATATTTTTTATCTAAATAAAAATCTATACGGACTATAAAGTGCTCCGGAAGAGAAGGATGAAGTATTTCACCAATCCGCACATGGGCATCTATACAACCGGTATCCGGGATTAACCCGCATTTTTTAACAATTTTTATCACAGGAATATGTTTTTTTTCAAGTTCCGTAAGATTTTTCGTGTCTTGCGGTAAATTTATCGCGTCTTTTTCCTGGAATGCTTTTTTCGGTGCTCCGCATACAGGACAAGACTCGGGAGCCGTTCCATCAATAGAGATAAAACCACATACATTACATACATAACCTTTCATTTTTCCCTCCTGTAATACTTATGCAAAGCTATCGCTTTGCGGCTACATAACATCAGCAAACCAAGGTTTGCTACTACACAAAACAACTTGCTTGCCGAGGGCAAGCTACTACATAACTACCGTGAGATGGCAATCTCACCGCTACTTGGAATCCCGCAAGGCGGGACTACTACTTAAACATGAAGACAATATTAGCCCGCCACTGAACCGTTGGCGGGCAACTACTTAATACAACCTGCTTGCCGAGGGCAAGCTACTACAGGGATATGGACAAAAACATATAAACTATACATAACAAACAATGTAATCCCGTTATATACCAAGAAGTTGTAAAAGTTCTGATACGTGTTCTTGTTCGTCTATTATAACGTGACGAATATCGTGTTCTAATTTTTCATATTCATACTGTAAATCTTTTTTATTATCTATAACTTTTTGATAAATCTGTTTATAGAAATCAATGGCTTCTTTTTCACCTTTTAGATTAATTTCAAATATTTCTTTTCTCAGATGCGCATGATATGTTCCTGCAATACCCATACTGGGTTCTCCACATAAATAATTTCCTATCAAGTTCCGGTAAATATCTTCGTGCTTACTTTCATCTGAAGCAATCTCTTTAATCCTCTCTATTATTTTCTCGGCATCCTCACCTTTAACAAGTTCAGCATGCGATAGATATTGAATCCTTGCTGCATGTTCTAATTCTAACGCTTTATTTAACATGGAAATCAACTCTTCTTTTATGTCTTTCATAATACTATATCCCCCCCCAAGTTAGGCACGCCAAGAATCTACGACAACTACAAACATTGAAATTTCTATAACCAAGTTAAGCAAAGCTTTGCTTTGCAGCTACAAAACAGCTGATGTTGTAACCGCAGAGCGTCAGCTCTGCCAGACATTGAAATTCTCCTATACATCAAGGTTGGCATCTCTTACTGCTTAACCTTTGAAATACTCAGTCACTTATTTAATATTCGTCCTTTTGGCAATCAATTGGTTTCCTTCGGAAAAGAACAAAAACAAAACAAGTAAAACAAATAACTTCTGATACCAAAACATATCATATTCCTCGTATATGCTCTTGTAATTATTCCAGCTTACGAGTTGCTCGATTCCTTGTAATAAAATTGACAACCAGCTCATCTTCACCTCCTTTAGTTTCACCCCTTGCACAACATCAGCCCGCCACTGAATCGATGGCGGGCGACTACATTGCGACATTGTTATTTTACGGACATTGTCATTTTACGGGGCAAGTATATAATAAACGGTATTAAACTAACATTAAAAATAAATTAAAAAATTCTAATCATTAAAAATGCTGTCTTAAAGTTTCTCATGCTCTTAATATATTTTCTAAAAATTCCTTTTCAGAAGGAACACCTTCAAATTCCGCCGTTTCATTTATCATAACTTTAGGTACAGAAAAAATACTATATTTTTCAACGAGTTCCGGAAATTCATTTGCGATTATGGAATGTGAACCTATTAAATCACTTTCAACAGCAAACCTATTTGCAAGTTTAACTACTGCCGGACAGTATGGACAACTTACTGTTGTGAAAACTTTTATAACGACAGGTTTTGTGATTTTTGAAGTCATTTCTCTTGTCTCCAAAGTCAAATTTGATTCTCCGGAAGATACCAATTTTATTGCATCAAGCAGCGATAAAAACTCCAAACCATCAGGAAAACCGTAGAACCTTATACCAAAATCTTTATCGCTAACTACTGCTATTGCCGGAGTTTTATCAATATTATATTGCTCTGCTTTCTCTTTATCTTTCGTAAAATCATATTTTTCCATTAAAATATTATCTGAAAGTGAGACAACTTCTTCAATACTTAAAATGCTATCTTTACATGAAGAACACTCTGTTTCTTTAGTAAAAACAATGAGTTTGACTTTTTTTGTTAGAACCGATAAATCTTTTTTTATCGTATCTTTTGCTTTATCGTCCATAAAATTCACTTTGTCTCCAACAGATACTTATAAACTGAAAGTGCGGCTTTTGCACCCTCACCTGCAGCAATGATTATTTGCTTACCGGTGGTACTGGTAACATCACCTGCAGCAAAAATCCCAGGAACAGATGTTCTGCTATTACAATCAATAATTATTTCCTTGTTATTGTTAAGGCTCAGGACGTTCTTTACAAACTCGGTATTTGGTGTAAGTCCCACCTCTATAAAAACCCCCGAAACATCAATCTGTCGTATTTGATTTGTATCACTATTTCTAACCACAACAGATTCAACCCTTTTTTCGCCTTTTATTTCAACAACTTCTGTATTTAATATTATCTCTACTTTGCCTGAATTTTTTATTTTTTCAATAAGTACCGGGTCACCTTGTATTGTACTTGCAATATTTATTAAATAGACTTTGGGCGAATATGAAAGCAAGTCTATTACAGCTGACAAGGCAGAATTCCCGCCTCCGATAACGGCAGTTACCTTATCTTTGAAAAGAGGCGCGTCGCAGGTCGAACAAAAAGCAACACCTTTGCCTAAAAATTCTTTCTCGCCAGGAACATCTAACTCTTTAGCCCTTTTGCCGGATGTTATAATCACAGTTTTTGAAAAATACTTTTTCCCCTCGCAACTAAGAACAAATTTATCTTTGGATAGCTCCAAATTACTTATTTTTACATCCTTCAATAGAGATATAGGGAACTGTGATATCTGGTTATAAAACTTTTCCGAAAGTTCTCTGCCGGTTATGTGCTGATAGCCCATATAATTTTCAATTCCGCTGGTAACCAGCACCTGACCGCCTATGTCCTTAGTGATTAGCAACGTATCTAATTTTTTCCTGGAACAATAAACAGTGGCTGTCATACCGGCAGGTCCTGCCCCGATGATTGCGACATCGTAAAGCTTTTCTATTAAAGGTAAATTTAATTTCAGTTCCTGAGGAACTTCAAATATAGGGTTCATTTTAATTTAAATATTTATCGGAGTCCGCTAAATATTCCCCTTACCCTTCGCCCTCTCCCAGCAGGGAGATTGCTGAAAAACTCTCTTTGCCGGTCATTGCGAACGACCAATGGGAGCGCGGCAATCTATTCTTCAGACGAGATTGCTTCGTCGTCCCGCTTACAACGTGACTCCTCGCAATGACACCTGGGGACTTTTTCAGCAAACCCCAGCAGGGGAGAGGGAAGAGGTGAGAATATTATTCTTACTAACCACTATTAACATGCAACCATGGGTTCACCGCAACATACTAAATCACAACAGTCTGAACATCCACATTCGTCTACGCTAACAACCTTCCCGCATTCTGAACATTTGTACTTCTGGCTTTTTTCAGTCTTCTCACTTTTTTTTATTTTTTTCTTCGCCATGATTTATCATCTCCTTTTTTTGTGCCTCTTTGCTGCCTGCTACCGTTTAGCTTTGCCGCTACATTAAAATTCTCATACTCTAAAATAAACAATCAACCTGAGCTCTTTTCATATTCCTTCTTTAATAATTGTTACTTACTTTTTGGCATTCCTTTCATATCTGTTCCTTTCTCTGTAGATTCCGCTTTCTTTTTCATTTTCATATCTTTGTACATTTTCACTATGCCTTCATCGCCCTCTCCTTCTTTCATTTCTTCCATATCTTTCATTCCGTGCATGCTTCCCATAGACATATATGGACAACTCATACTACCCATCATCCTTTGATGCATTCTGGGTCCATAAATCAATACCAACCCGGCAATGATAAGCAAAGCAATTGACACAATTTTTCCAAAAACCGCTACACCTTTCGGTGTATTTGTCTGTGAAGCTGTCCACATAACAAAATACCCGACTGTTACAACCAATACCACCCCTAATACATGAACCACAATAAACATCGCTCCTCCTTTTGCCGGATTATTTTTTACTTTTCTAAATCCGGACAACTCAACCTACCGCTACAATTTGCACATACTTACATATTATTTCCTTATGTATTTTCACCTCCCTTCAAACTACTTTTCTTCAAGAATTTTTTTTGCACGATTAATTTTTTGAAATGTACTGGAAGATGCTCTTTGAGACATCTCCCATCTTTTTGCCAAAGAGTTAACTATCTCTAATGAACCTGCACCCATTTTACCAACACCAGAAAGGTTTAGAAGTTTTTCATAATCTTCTGTCATCAATAACCATTGTTCAAATGTATTATCAGATACTTTATTTAACGGCAACGCAATAATATTTGACCGTAATAACATAATAAATTTCCCTTCTTTCGTTTTAAAACCAAGCTCAACACACCAATTACGCCCGGGATGATCAACTTTTATGTACCAGCATCTAACATTAATAAAAACAGGAACATCTTTATAACTTTTAGAATTGACACCAGTGAATTTCTCTACATCCGTTATATCATGAACACGCAATATTGGCTGAGATTCTTCGAAAATATCTTTACCGTATTCTTTCTTAATTTGTTCTCTTTGTTTATCTGTAACCTCCCAGCACGCAAACATCCAGAGAGGATCTCTCGGTAAAATAATTAGATAGGACTCATTATAATAATCAGGCAGCAGATAATTTGTATCAACATATTTTTCTACGCTTTTTTTATCTTTTCTTACAGGTGAACCCGGATTCTGTGTCATAAATATACTCCAGCTATGCCTTAACTTTTCTAATACTATTTATTTTTTTCTGATAAAATCTTAAAAATATATATTAATAAATCGTTGATATTAATAGGTTTGGTGAAATAATAATCTACTCCGGTATTAATTAATCCTTCAATCTTATCTAAAGGTCTATCTTTGCCAGTTAACATAATAATAGGTATATCAGATAACATTTCTTTTCCCTTAATTCGTTTCGCCACCTCATGACCATCTAATTTTGGCAACATTAAATCCAAAATTATCAAATCGGGCCGCTCTCTCCCCTGGTTAATTACTTTTTCTAATGCCTGCTCCCCGTCATATGCGATATCAACCTCGTAATCTTCTCCTTCAAGATTGACTCTGATGAACTCGACTATTTTTGGGTCATCATCAACTATCAATATTTTATATTTTTGTTTTTCCATTATAATACCCCGGATTTATTTGACAAGATATTATAATAACGGCAATTAAAATAACGTTAAAAATAGATTAAAAGATTTTAATGTTAACGACGATTAGGAAGATTAAAAGATTGAATAATGGGATTGACCCGCCACTGAAGCTTTGGCGGGTAACTACATAACAACAAGTCTGCAAAACAGGGCAACTACAAAAAACAAACAACGGCAGCAAACCAAGGTTTGCGACTACACAACATGACATTGCTTGCCAAGGGCAAGCTACTACATAACATTAGCCCGCCACTGGGGCTTTGGCGGGTAAGAACTATTGATTAAACTATGGAATGAACCCGCCACTGAACCGTTGGCGGATAACATATTAAAAGGATAATGGGATATAAACTATCAGGGTTTTGGGATGGGTTGATTCTTTTTTTATTTTAATTTTGCCGTTGTGGGCTTTGACTATATATTCGGGTAACTTTAAACTTAAATAAAAATTTTCAATACCGGCGGAACCCGTAATATCTGTGCCTGTTATTTGGACTATAGTATATTTAGCTTTTTTACTTAAATTTAAAAGAATATTTCCTTTTTCAGGGGTGTATTTGATAATGCTTCTCAATAAGTTAGCAAAAAGGACTTTTAACTGTTTTTCATCCCCTTCTAAAAATATTTTTGGTTTTGATAATAACTTTATTTTAATATTTTTTTGTTTTAGTAATATTTTGGTATCATCCAAGACACTTTTTATCACTAAATTCATATCAATGATTTTCTTTTGAAGAATTATTTCGTTGTTTTCATATTTCATAAGTGTTGTTAAATTTTCGACAATAACTGAAATTCTGTTTACTTCTTCCATACTGCTAATCAAAACTGACTTATAATTACGCGGTGAATTGTTATTTTTTAAGACCAAGCTTATTTCACCTTTTAGAATAGTTAAGGGGGTTTTTAATTCGTGTAGCATGTGGTGGACAAGACTACTTTGCGTAGAATCTGAATTTTTAGGTTTTTTAATCATAAAAGTTAGGCCCCGCCACTGAATCGATGGCGGGCAACGACATAACATCAGATCACGAGACAGGGCAACTATAAAAAACAAACAACGGCAGCAAACCAAGGTTTGCAACTACACAATATGACATTGCTTGCCAAGGGCAAGCTACTACATAACATCAGTTCGCAAGACAAGGCAACTACAAAAACAAACAACGGCAGCAAACCAAGGTTTGCGACTACACAATATGACCTGCTTGCCAAGGGCAAGCTACTACATAAACATGGGCATACCAAGGAGATGCGGATATATAACAAACGGAAGCATGGCAAACAAGATTATTTATTCTTCAAAATATAGCCACGGCCGCGAATAGTATGGAGCATCTTGCTGTTAAAATTACTGTCAATTTTATTTCGCAGGTAATTTATATATACGTCTATTACATTTGTGTATGAATCAAAATTAATATCCCAGACATGTTCTGAAATCATAGTTCTGGTTACAACATTCCCTGCATTTTGCATTAAATACTCTAAAAGCGAATATTCCTTAGTAGTCAATATTATTTCCTTGTTGGCACGCATCACCTTGTGAGTCAATAAATCCAACTCCAAATCGCCTACTACCAACTTCGTAACATTTTTTTCGTTCTTTCTTCTCGTTATTGCACGGACACGGGCAAGCAGTTCTTCAAAAGCAAAAGGCTTTGTTAAATAATCATTTGCCCCGGAATCTAATCCTGCGACTTTATCCTTGACAGTATCCTTTCCGGTAAGCATTAAAATAGGGGTATTTATTTTTTCTTCCCTTAGTTTCCTGCATAAAGTTATCCCGTCAATTTTAGGAATTACAACATCTAAAATAATTAAATCGTATTCGTTTAAATTAATAGTAGCTAAATTATACCCCTCTTCACCGTCAAGTGCAACGTCCACTGCATAACCCTCTTCTTTCAAACCGCGTTTTACAAAACTGGCAAGTTTTTTCTCATCTTCCACGACAAGAATACGCATAATTTATCATTCTCCCCTCATCTTTATTCTTCTCCCCTTAGGGGAGAAGATTTTACCGAATAGTCCTTTTTTCAAATAATTCTTTTATTTTTCCGGTTATAAAATCTATTTCAAATGGTTTACCGAAAAATCCATCTGCACCTGCCGAAACTGCTTTGTTCATATCCGACTTCTGTGTAGAAGCAGTCAATATGACTACTAAAATATCTTTATACGCAGGGTTATTTTTTATATTCTTACACACTTCCCAACCGCTCATTTGCGGTAACATTACATCAAGTATTATTAAATCGGGTTTAAAAATATTAACTTTTTTTAATCCTTCTTCACCGCTGTTTGCTTCTTCAACTTCATAACCTTCACCGATAAAGTTAATCTTTAACAACTGGATGATTTTTTTTTCGTCTTCAATTATTAAAATTTTTTTGTTCATAAGATTGCAAATTTTAAAATTTTTTTGTTTATAAGATATACGTATACGATACGTCAAGAACATGCAAATATACAAACAACGGAAGCAGAGCTTTGCTCTGCGGCTACACAACACATCAGCTAAAGCACCGCAAGGCGGTGCGGCTACATAACATCAACAGAACAAGGGTTTGCGGCTACAAAATAACTTCAATACTGTAATCTATCTTTAAATCGGCAAGGTGAAAATAAAGATACTGCCTATAGGAGAATTATCTTCTATCCATATTTTTCCTTTGTGCCTTTCAATAATAGATTTTGTAATTGTCAGACCCAGTCCGGTACCGGACGCATCTCTTGAAAGCACATTGTCCATCCTGTAAAATTTATGAAATATTTTCTCCTTTTCAGTATCAGGTATACCGGGACCGCGGTCGCTTATGCTTACCTGTATATCATTTAACTTTTTTCTGGCAGTAATCTTTATGATTGACTGCTGGGGAGAGTATTTTATTGCATTACCAATAATATTTTGTAATACCTGCTTTATCCTGTCCGGATCCGCTTTTAGTCCCGTCAAATCGGGTTCAGATTCAAAAGATATCCGCATATCTTTACTATTAGTTGAAAACATTTTAACTGTATCATCTATAAGCTGCTTTAAATCGGTCTCACTAATATTTAACTCAAGTTTTCCTTCATCTATATTAGCTATATCAAGATAGTTGGAAATTAATCTGCCTAACCTGCGCGATTCTTCCTGTATATACCCGATATATGTTCCTTTTTGTTCCCCCGTAAGATTCAACTTCTTATTCATAATAGTATCTGCAAATCCCATAATTGAAGTAAGCGGTGTCCGCAAATCATGCGCAACTATTGAAACGAACTCTGATTTTTTTTTGTCAAGTTCCTGGAGCCGCAGGTTTTCATTTTTCAATACCTCTTCAGCCAGTTTCCGTTCTGTTATATCATCACAGTAGATGCGAATGGTATTAAATTGCGGGACAGAATAGATATCCTCTTTGAATACTTTATTACCTACTTTTATATCCCTATTTATTGAATTTATTCCTTTCCCGCTAAGAGATTTAATAATTTCCTGTATATCACGAGGAACAAATATATTTACATCTTTTTGAAGTTTTAAATCTTCTAAAATTTTAAGACAAGTTTTGTTATAGAAAACCACGTTGCCGGATAAATCCAATTCTAAAACAGGATTTGGATTCAATTTGGGAAAGGAAGCAAGATGTTTAACTTCCTGTTCCGCTTGTTTCCGTTCTGTTATATCTTCAAAAATTTCCAGAATCGCTTTTTTGTCTTTGTAAATTATGCCGGTATGGGTAATTTGCAGCGTTTTCCCCCCTAAAACGCAATCTGCTTCAATAGATGCAGTTTCCGATATACGAATTCCTCTTGTCAGGGGACAATGTACACATTGTTTGTTATCATCTTTATATACCGACCAGCACTTTTTGCCGATAATATCTTTTCCTAATAATTTCTTCAGGTTTTGATTAGCAAACAATATGTTACCCTCTTCATCTATTATATCCATTCCAAACGGGATTGTATTTAATAGTGACTTGTTAAAATTATCACTTTCAAGCAGAACTCTCTCGCTTTCTTTAAGTTCTTTGAAAATGGTATCATACGGTTTAGTAAATCCTGTTTCCAAAATGGCTTTATATATAAGATAGAAAGAGGCAAATTCAAGATAATGCCCTAATGAATTATAAACCCCATAAACATCACTATAAAGCGTAAAGAACAATTCGCTAATTATTGACGAGACGATAGCCAAAATCAGTATTTTTAGTACGCCGCTTTCAAATTCTTTCCGGTTTTTTAATAATGTTAAAATTGAAGCTGCAAAGATTAAACATATAATATATTCGCTTATTTTTTTGAATAACGTTAATCCTTCGCCTTCAATATAACATACCGGGAAAACATTCCAATAGAAAATGCTTGCGAGTAATAATGATATTACTATTGTAAAAATAATGAAAACCAGCCGAACATTTAATTTCTTTTTAGCATAAAAAGGAGCAATGAAAAATGAGATACCGGTCATAAATCTCAGGACAATCCAAAGTTGAGTTGGTAAATTAGAATCGTATCCTAAAAATACCCCCATTCCTTTATATGACAGTATATGAAATAAAATTAGTACACCAATGTATAAAAAGGCGATACCTATAAACAAGTAAAAGTTGTTTTTAAGATTAAACCTGCGGGTGTTCCAGGCGAACGCGAATACTCCATAGGATATGATAATAGCAGATAATTCAATAACGGCATGAAACAAAAGATAATTTTGCGTTCTGATAAAATGCAGAATTAAGAATATTGATAAAGCAATAAAAATATTTAAGTGTTTTTTATTCATTTATGCGACCGATTCTACAACATCTGAACCTGCACCGCAAGGCGGTGCGACTACATAAAACAAACAACGAACCTGCACCGCAAGGCGGTGCTACTACAAAAAAATGACAAAACAGCAGTCCCTCAAAGCGGAATGATTACATAACCATAATAATAACTTTATAGTAATTTTAACTATTTTTGAAATAAAAATCAAGGGTTTAATTTGGAATTGGAAAAAATTTGGTGGCGCAAAACAAGGTTTGCAAATACACACAAAAAATCTACTTATAGATTCCCGTTTTCACGGGAATGACAAATGGGGAAAAAAATAAGCACCGCAAGGCGGTGCGGCTACATTAACAACGGAAGCAGAGCTTTGCTCTGCAGCTACAAGCTATGAACTAATTAGTGGATTACGCCGATTTTGCGGATGGCTGTTTTTGTGCCGTAGTTACCTACTGCTTTTATCTGGGCAATGTAACCACCACGGGCTACGAAATCACCAAGCTCGTTCTTACCTTCCCAGGTAACATCGTTAGGTCCTTGTTTGCCGCCCGGTGTTCCTTTTGCAAAGCTTATACTCATAACTTTGTAACCGAGTAAATCGAATAATGTGATTGTAACATCCGCTTCCTGATTCAGAATATATGTGATATGCGTCTTGCCTTCTTCACCGCCTTTTCTGGTATCAAACGGGTTCGGGTAGTTGGAGATATTAGATATTACATCTGCCGGAAGACCGGTAGCTGCTGCTTCAGATATTTCAGACCATTGTGACCAGGAACCGGCTTTATTCTTCGCCCTGACTCTGTAGAAATAGAAGTGTCCGGGTTTCTTTCCAAGAACTGTAAGTCTCGGAGAACCGCCCTGAACTATATCATTCGTTAAAGTATGTTCATCCCTCGGTGTAGAAGTTTCACCGTCTCCATTAGCGTCATACCATCTCCAGACAGGATTAGTATCTTCTCTTTCCTGTACTTCGTAACCAAACAGACCTGATTGCAAATCAACCGAGTAACCCCAGTCGACTACATACTGTGTAGCAGCAATCTTAGTTATAAACGTTGTCGGAACCGGTTTGCCTGGTGTAGTCGGAGGGCTTAAATCAACTCTGAACTTTGCCATTCCGGGCAATGAAGCAATTTTCAAACTATTAACTGAACGGACTGCAATATAATAAGTCGCATTATCCGATAGAGGTATCGGCATACTTGCAATAATAAAGGTTGATAATTGTACATCCTGATATCCGTCTGAAAAATCAGGTTTATCATCATCTTTTGTTACGGGTAATGTTGAAATTCCGTATTCGTTGTTAGTAATCGGGAATTGTAAAGGATCAGGGGATTCGCCCGGTATCCATGACGCTCTCACCTCATTCTGCGAATTAATCCATTCTTCAACATGAACAATCGGCTCACTTGCTTTTGAGAAATGTCTCACAATCCCTAATGGTGATTCATACGGGAACGCATTGAATGTTGAAGAAACTGCTGTATAAGGGTCTACGGTAAAGTTATTATATGCAAATATCCGTACTCCGACAGTTTCCCCTTCGGTAGTATCGCCAAGAGTATCTTTTCTGCCTATCTTACCGACAATAAAGTATCTTGACAGTGCTGTAGTTACTGTCTGAGTTGAGAAATTAAGACGTGCCACACCGTTTATAAAGTTGGCAGTACCGTGTATTGCTGATGAAATAAATATATCATCTGAACCATATACGCCATCACCATTATCCTTGAAAAGTCCAATTTCCGATAAAATACCGTCACCTTTAAGAGAATACGGCGGGTTATAAGTACCTGTCTGCTCAACCATAAGTCCTGTCCACTTAACCGAATGGACATGGGCTTTCATATCAAACGACATCAAAGCATATTGTCTATCCTGGGTAAGTCCGGGCGGTATCAGGAATTGGCCTGCTGCTGTCACTTTTATAGGACCAATTGCAGATGGTGCTGTTTCAAAAGTAGGAAATGGATTTACTGTATCTGCTCTATCATTTGATAAATCAAGTAAGAAAAATGATTCTGATGCAATCCTCATACCTAAAGTATTTTCTCTTAAAGCAGTAGGTGAAACATCATATACAACAAAATATGATTTCCATGACAAAGCACCTATTTGCTGCGGCTCTGTCAACATAATAAGTTTGGAATTACCTACAAGATCCGCCGGGAACTGGTCGGTCCCGGAAGATATAAGCGGGTCATCACCTATCTGCAACTCGCCATCACCATTAGCATCCCTGTAAATTTTAATATATTGGACATCCCTGTTTGTTCCGCCGCCTGCACCCTGTGCTGCCGCCTGGAATGCCGGTATTCTCTCCACTAAAAGCGCCTTCCATGTCGCTTCTGCAACATCCGTCTTCATCTTTATCCAGAGCATTTTAATATCTTTATCTCCCTGAATTACAGAAGGCGGAGAGACTTCGTACATCTGAACAGTAATCTTATCCGGATAATCCATTATTGTAGACTTATCTGATTCCGGTTGAGGCGGCATCCCTTTAAACATCACATCATCCGGCGAAACAACATAAAAGTCAGAAGTGTTCTCAATTATAATACCGGCATAATTACCTACCATTGCCGTAGGATTAAAATCATAAGCAACAAAATATCTCTGGTTCCATGACGGGTTTTGTTTTTGCTTTAATATCTGATATTCATACGAATGTATGGTCTGATAGCTTTTTTGAGGCAAATTGATAACGGCTGAACCTTCAATAAATTTATCGGTACCAAGTGTCAGCATTTCATCACCGGCATCCAGCTCGTTAGAATAATTGGTATCCTTGAAAATATTTATATTGAAAATATCCGAATCAATAGCAGTACCTGTCTTTTTAATCTTTAAACCTGTCCATATCGCTTCTCTTGTGGCAGTCCTTAAATCAATTGCTATCATAGCATAACCGGTTGTTGACTGTAAAACATATTTCTTAGCCCTGTTCTCATATCTCACTTCCATAATATCTCTGGTCGGCTTTATAATCGAGGTCGCTGATTTTATCGGGAAATTAGCAGTTGAATAAGTGTTCGGGTCATTAATCACTAACCTGGATACTGAACAGCCGATTGAATCATTCTCCCTTGCTGATTGCGATATATCAAAGGTAACAAAATATACTACCGGTGTTGTGGTAATTACAGCATACTGACCGGGAACTCCGGGTGTATATATTCCCTTCCACTCAGGGTCATCCAAATCTATATATGCCATACCATCTGCACCTTCGTAGCCCTTACCACGCGAACCAAACTTGTAAGGAGAAAAACTACCCGTAGAAATAAGAACATCATCAGGTGATAATCTACCTTTATTAAGCCCTTCAGCATCACGCCATACCTTTATTTCTATGACATCCGAATCATTAACATTACCGCCTTGTAGTGTTTCTCTCTTTAGTTGTAGTTGTGTCCATTTGACATTATAGCCATCGCAAGAAACCGACATCTTTAACATAGGTACATTTGTCTCAGATTGAACCAGTGTTTTCCATACTGTAGTATTTGCAGTATGCCCTGAAACAAGCGTGTTTGCAAGTGTCGGGTCGCCTCTCGTACATCCTAAAAGATAATTATATGGGACCCCTGTTGAAATACCTGAATAATAAATAACTTCATTATCTATAAGAACTCTTCTGCCTGCAGGTGTGCTTTGAGTGTCAAATGCTCCTGCACCGCCATTAGCAGGATCTATAGGAATATTTGCTTCAGATATTCCTATACCACTGCCAAGCGCACAGGCAGTCTTGGACATATCTGTCGGTACTATTGTAACAGTTCGAGGTGTCGGAACAAGTAAAGCCATTGATGATTCAAAAGGAAGTTTATTTGTACCCATACTGTTTGGTGTCTGAATATTAAACTGTTTAGCAGCATCTACTGCCTTAGTTGAACCCATCATCTCAAATGCTGCACCTACATAAAAGTCAGGAACCGCTAAATTGGAAATATCATACACAACATAGTAATACTGGGTATATGTTGAAATAATCTGGGTATAACTCACCGGAGAAGTTAAGAATCTGATATCTGCTTCGCCCGGTACTCCATAATTGTTAAATGTACCGCTGCCTATTACTACATCTTTTTCCACATTAAATACGCCATCACCATTATCTTTTACTATTTTTACTATTGTTACATCTGTATCTCTTGAACTACCAAGCCGCTTTACTTTTATTCCTTTCCACGGCGCCCATGAATTTTCTGTCTTCATATTAAAACGAATCATTGCAACATTGCTCGTATCCTGAGAAAGTGTCACGGGTACCAGGTCAATCGGGTCACATATTACTACATCCTCAAATTCTTTCATTGTTCCTGTCTGTTTTGATTGCGGTATGTTAGCAGTATTAACCTGGTCGGGTTCCTGAAGAATTATGTAATTTGTAGTAGCAAGACGGAAACCAAGGTTAGTAGTACCTGTTGAAGCAAAGTATGAAAAGTCATAAGTAATAAAATATGTCTTGCTGGTTCTTGTTATTTCCTGACCATCAAATGGTCCAGTAATTGTAAGTGTCGCCTTACCGGGATCATCCGGCGGTTCGCCAAAATACCTTGGAGGATTGGAAACAACCTGGTCAACATTCGGATCAAAAAGTCCGTTATCATCTTTATCATACCATATTTTTATAGCACTAATATCGCTATCACTTCCGGAAGCAGCACTTAATCTGTCCACTTTTAACTGTTTCCATACCGCTGCATTGGCATTAACGACCATATTAAATCTTCCCATTGCTATGTTACTATCGCCCTGTGTTACACCGACAGGCGGTATACTGGCAGTCGGTTCCACTCTCGGTGAAAGTGTTACCATATCAACAGTAGGTGTTATTGTTGCTAATGAAGATTGTATCGGATAAACATTTTGTCCCGGTACTTCTTTTCCTGCTAATTCACCACCTATTAAAACAAACGGGTCTTCGGGTATTTTGGCACCGATTGTATCACCTTTTTCACCTGTAATTGTATCACCTGCAAAGGCACTTGCACCTATATCATACACAATATAATAATAGTGAGTTGTTTGTTCAATAAGCGTTTCATCCGCATCCGTACCCACAACATCTTCACACGGCAAATATGTAGCAACTGTTGTTGAAAACTGAACTTCTGAAATCAAAGTATCTATATTTTTTCTCAACACACCATCTGAGTCCTCGGCTGCATCACGCCAGAGCTGTACTTTAGTAATATCACCCAATAAACGATTGTTATCAAGACATGTACCTATGGCATCAACCCTGACTGCCTTTAATTTCGACGTGAATTCACTTGTCCACATACCGAACTTCAACATACCTACTCTTTCGGTCCCTTGCTGGACAGTTGTATATTTGCCAAGCGGCGGTTCAACTGCACCAAACGGGTCCCACCATGCGGCTATATCAAAAGGTTCAATACTAACCTGAGGCGGTTTAGTTCTTATATAAGCATCGTTCGTTTTAAACTCTAAATTATTGGCAGCAAGGTAAACACCAGTACCGAATAGTGAGTCAGTATCCCTTATTCTTAAACCTAATAACTTGTCCTTCTCAGCATTCATGGGAATCCTAACCGTAATAAAGTATTTCTGAGAAGCAGCTCCTATAGTCTGAATGTTGCCTGAAAAATCAAGTTTGCACCATTTATTCTGCGTCATTGTAGTAGAGGCAATAAATGTATCAAATGGTACAGGACTATACTCTGTTTCCCCATCAAAAACTCCATTCCCATTAGCATCCAGGTAAAGAGCAACCTCTGTTACATAACTCCAGTCAAGTGTGGTAGATGTTGTTAAATCAACCCTCAACCATTCCCACTTAAAAGTATTACCTCCTTCAACACTTAGTGCAAGCCGTGCCATTTCGATAGGTGCCGGTGATTTGACTCTATAACCATCACCTTGATACAAATCCTTATTTCCACTAAGCTTCGGTTCATAAACCGAGTCCTGTGGTACCAACATTGCACCTATAGTTTTAATGCTATCAGATGAGAATGAGGAAGCAGCTTTACCTTTATAGGAAGTCCAGCCGCTAATTGCATCAGGGAACTTTGTATTGTAGTCAGTTGCATTTACCTGAAGTTCTTCAATATATGCTGATTGGACATTTACTGACTTCTCGCCTTTATCTGTTGTTTCAAACTTAACGGTTGCCGGTTGAATTGTCCCCTTATCCGAGTTAGAAACTACACCAATTGATGCAGTCCCGACATAATAGTTACCGTTAACATCATCACCGGAAGCAACGTTACTATATTCATCTCTGGCTATTACTTTAACACCTACTACTGTTCTGACTGATGCCGTAAGTGTTGAAGCAAAAACCGAGAAATAGCCTGCTACCGCAGGAGTAATTGTAGGTGATACCGTAGCGTCAATAATTTCATAATCAAACTGACCGGGTGCTTCCCAGCAGGTAATTTTCGGATTTCCCGCTACCTTATCTTTGTAATAGAAAACAGTTGAACTTGTGCCGGAACCTATCATCACTTCAAGCTTGTCCCATATTGGATCAGAATCTAACCCTTTCTGATTTTCAAATTTACCCTCAGCAGAAGTTGTCACAAGTTTAATTGTTACATCTTTCTTAACAGGAGTAACATTCCCGAATATATCACGGGTTTGGACAACAAATTTTGTGTCGGTTGTAACACCTGTTGTATAATTCGGTTCCCACTGGATAGTGGTCCACGCTATAAGCCGCCTGTTCTGGATACCAGGTAACACAACCATTAATGATTCAACTCTGTTTGCATCAATTGTGAAAGAAGATTTACCGGCAATCCACCAGCCGGGTCTTTCAACTGTAAATGTATGAGAACCGACAATTGTACCAATGTAGTAGAACGAAGTTGTAGATTCACCAAGCGACATTCTTGCCGTGCCTGTAGTATTACTCCATCCATAACTATAATGAGGTGAAGCAAACCGTTTCTTTCCCACTTCATCAGACGACAATTTGAATGCAGCATAACCACCTTCAACATCAGTAGCAAGAACAGGTGACTGATTGGCATAAATATCGCTTGTCTGGAAATAAATTGACTGTGAAGTTGTACCTGCTGTTAACGGCTGTGTCTGATATGAATTCTGGAACCGAATCTTTTTGATATAATCAGGCTTTATCGTTACCGATTGTTCTGCTGTATCTATTGACCAGTTAGACGTAGCAATAAGTTTCGGCTTACCGCTACCCTGCACATCGGAAATCGCCGTATCAATATAGTAGAAAGTCGCATAGTACTGGTTAAGCGGTATCGTAACCGTAGTAATTAAATTGACAAATCCACCCGTAGGCTGGAACGGTGAGTAGGTTACCGTGGAAAGCGAGAAACCATAAGTGTCAACAGAAGTATCGTTACCAGAATTTCTATCTACTGAAAGTGTTATGACACAGGGTGCAGTTGAAAGTTTCGGATTACTGTATTGGTCCTGAAGTTGTACTACAAAGTTTTGCAATGTGGAACCCGGACCTGAACCTATTATATATTCCTCAGGTTTGCCGGCAGTAAGTTTTCTTGCCGGGTTATCAAAATTAACTTTAGAAATATCAGCAGGGTTAACCAAAAGCTGGTCAACAGCATCAGCGGCAGCACCAACTCCACATCTTATCTGCCATGTTCCCGAACGATTATCTTCACCAAGTGGAATAGAAGCCATCTTGTCAATGTAGCAAAACTCAGCCTGATAGGTACCATACGGCATATCCACCTGTGTGATATTATTACCCGAGGTATCCCTAAACCCGTAATCTCCCGGATACTGCCAACCACCTGCAGAATGGTATGTTTTTTCCGTTTCATCAAGTTTAAGCAATACATAATAATGCCCAATAGAACCCTGGAAAGTAGGATTTTCGTATTTGTCACGTTTTTCAACTTTATATTTCGCTGATTGTGTGCCGGCAATAGCAGAACCCGGTTTCTCAATAAATACAAAATGACTCACATCACCGCCAACGGTTTTTAGTTTTCTTGAAATATTCTGTCTTAAACCGACAAATTGTGAAATGTCGGTCGGTGCAGTATATGTTGCAATCCAGACACGGGCAACATCATCTTTTTTGGATGAGACTACATAATAGATACTGCCAAGAAGTCCGCCGACAGCGCCGTTTACATCGGTTTTAGTTGATATTATGACATTCCCAAACGAATCTTGTATCTGGTTGCTAACATTTACCGAAGTCCCGGTATCCACGACATTGAGATAAACTGTAATACCTTCGGAAGAAATGTAGTTGTCATATATATCTACATACTGACCGGTTATCTGTTTTGATTCACCACCGCCAACCTCCTGTATTGCATCCGGCTCAGGTATAGCGGGTGTTACATAGAAACCCTGCGCAATAGTGGGATTAACAGTTATTTTTGCATTCTCGGAATAATCAGTTCTATTAGTTGAAATACTTGAAGAACCGGCATCTTCTGCCTGTATAAAGTGATCAGGATCACTCCGGGAACCTGATTTTTTTAATATAAATGCATTAATAAGATTTGTAGTACCGGCATCAAGTGGTGTAAATGTTACAAAGCTCGGCAATGATGGATTCTGTTTTGTGTTTGAAAATGTCTTTGCCGAAAAATTAACAGTTCCTGTATAAACATTTGGACCTGTTGAACAAAGATTATTATAATTATCAAAAACACTAAGCTGCATTGTAATCGGGTTACCTGCTGTAACTGTGGACGGATATTGAACAAAACTCATATAGTACGCCGGTCTCGGATAAATTCTTATAATTGTAGATGTGGAAGCGGCAAAAGTACCATTAACATCTGACACGCATACTGTATTTGTCGACCATGCTGTCTTCAAGGCATTTTCACCACCAATACCATATTCTTTGTAGCCCTGAGTTATTGTAATATCCGCAGGTATAGTAAATTGCGGGTCAATTGATGTAACTCTTGCTGTGGCAACATTACCAAGTGAATTGTCTATCCTATTCCAATAATCATCTGTCACATATATTTTTATATCTAATGTTTCACCCGCTACTTTTGTTGAAGGTGTACCTGATTTTCCGCCTGTATTATTATTGTAAGGTGATTTTCCCGGAACAGGAGTCTCACCCGGTAAAATGACCTGAAGTCTTGAAGGTGTTGAAAACGCAACTGCAAAGACAGGGCTGGTATCATTTGTTTTACTTGCATTGTTCTTCGTTGCAATAGTTGTATATGGCGGTGTAGGCAAGGTCGTAGTTGTTGCAGTAACAAGTTTATTATCCGCAAAAACAGCAGTTCCTAAACTAAGTATTTGAGTTGACGGGTCGACATCGTACAAGTCATTTGTTACTAACCATACTTTTGCCGAGTTTGATACAGCGTCATCAGTTTTTACATTGAAGAAACTATCAACAAGATTAACAGTGGTTGTAAACTGGATACCTGCTGTCCGTGTCGTAGGCGCACCTGATTTACCGCCTGTCGGGTAATTACCATAACCCGGCAAAGCAGTTTCACCAGGAAGCAGAAGCTGTAAACCCGCGGTATTAGCAGGCGCTACCGTAAATGTTGAAGAATATTGTTTTGTAACGTCGCCACCAATCGGATAAGACGGTGAAAGACCATCAACATCAATAGCATAAATGTGCTGGGTACATGCATTCAATAATCTAACACTAAACGTTTCTGTGCCCGGAGAACCTGACTGCCCAATTGTTCTTGTATCCGGTTCAACATCATAACCGTCCCTCGGTGATGTAACTTTTACATCAGCCATGGTTTTACCCTCACCTGCAATTGTAACCTTGTTCCAGAATTCATCCACAACGTTTACCCGGACATCAAATTGTGTACCGGCGCTTATAGAACCAATAATTCCTCCCGTTTTACCTGTCGGAGAACCGGGAAGTTCTACCTCAGTTGAAAATCCACCAACCGCAGCAATTATAACCTGAAGTTGTTTAGGAGTACCCGGAATAACAGTAAATGAAGAAGAAACATAAGGACTATAATTATAACCATAACCCTCAGTAGCAACAACAGACATTGATGATACGGCTGCCGTAACTAATGTAACGCTTGCTGTCTTGGTCCCGGTCTTCTCAAGCTGGAAGTTTGACGGGTCCCAGCCGTTAGGCGAATCGTCATAAGCATCAAATGATTTTAACTGAACTATAGGCGTCGATTGAGTAATATTCCAGTTACTGTCGCAAGCGCGGATAGTAACAGTAAATTCAGAACCGGCTGTCATATTTGTAACAATTCCTGATTTTCCGGAAGACGAACCAGGTACCGGTGTTTCATTAGGAACAAGAATCTGCAACTTTTCAGGAGGTCCTGATTTCATTGGGACAGGGGAAGAAGTTCCATTAGTCATAGAACCACCGGTAACGGTGATAACATGCCCGCTACCTATACCTTCCGACGTAACAAATGTCGCCGAGTAATAAGTGGTCCCGGATTGAAGCGTCAAACTCTTAGGGTCGTTTATATCATAGTTGTCTGTTGTTGTTACTTGTATATTTGAAGTATTACTTGTATTGATATTCCATCTTCCATCACAAGCGTTTATGGTAACAGTGAATGCTGTCCCTGCTGTCTCGGTTGTAACTGTACCGGATTTTCCATTTAGTGAACCAGGCAATGTAGTTTCACCTGGTACAAGAACCTGTAACTTTGTTGCTGTACCTGCAGTTACTGTAACTTTTGTTGATGTGTAGGATTCATATCCATTGGCAGTTACTGCTGCAGAACATAGACCAACCGTATAAGGTTTAACCGGGAATGTCCTGTAGCCGGAACCAGCCATAAGTGCAAGCGTCTGGTCAGATTCATCATACAAATCAGAAAGCACAGCGAAGACCGATGGCTGAACAGCCCCTGTGCTGACATTGAAATTAGTATCGCAGGCAACAACTACTATACCAGTTGAAACATCCGCTGTCCAACCTGCAGGTGTCCCTGTTTTTCCAACAGGGTCAGTATTTTTACCACCAACCGCAGTTTCACCTGGTAAAACTATCAAGAGTTTCGCAGGACTACCCGGGACCGCCGTTACAACTGTTGATGTGTTTGATTGTACACCATAACCGCCTGTCTGATTTGTTGCACATATCTGATGTGTTGCACCTGCTGTAAGCCCAACAGCACCTGTTTTTAATATAATGGCAAATTGAGTTGTCCCTGAAATAAGGTCCAGCCCTGCCAGTTCGCTATCGTACCTGTCAGTTGTCTGAATTGTCACATTTGTATCACCAGGACAGTTTATGTCCCTGTTCCAGTTGGCATCCACAGCATTGACAGTAATAATAAATTGCGTTCCCGCTTTTCTATCCGAAGGTGTTCCTGTTTTACCATTTGAAGTACCCGGTGCAGATGCCTGACCAGGTAATAAGACCTGCAATTTTACTGCAGTTCCCGGCAATGTTGGTATTGGCGGCGAATAAACTTGTCCAATACTTCCATTAGCCAGGTCTTTTGCATAAACTACATAAGTTGTACCCGACCACAAAGATGCAGTAACCATTGTTACCGGATAATATGTGGTCCCTGACTTAAGTGTTGCATTTGAAACATTGTCGGCTAAATAATACATGGAGTTCGGGTCCGTAGTCCAGATATCAATATCATTATCTGACATACCTGCAGTTTTTGCATTATACGCCTTATCACAAGCATTAACAGTTACAAAGAACGGGGTCCCTGCTGTTCGTGTATCAGGAGAACCGCCTTTACCACCTGCTGTTGAACCGGCAACTGCGTACTCGCCGGGTACCAATAACTGCAAGTAATAATAAGCTCCAACATCAACGGTAATAGGTGTTGAATACGCAACCGAATAAGTAAACTCGGCATATGCTGTCGTCTTCCTGAGACCCGCTGTTCTAAGAGTCAGATAGAATATGGTTGTACCGGAAACCAGTGTCTGGGTTGACGGCTCTGTATCAAAATTATCGTCTGTATTCACCCACACTTTTGTAGAACTGTCTGATGTATATTTATTCCAGTAAGTATCGCAGGCGTTAACAGTTATCTTAAATCCTTCGCCTCCTGCCTGACTAGGTAACGGCTGGGTCCATGTCTTACCGTAAGGCGGCTGGTTGCTACCATTATTGTATTTTCCGGGAACTGCGGTTTCACCAGGTACCAAAACCTGAAGTTGAGTCGGCGCACCGGGCACAACAGTCATTAAATCAGATGTGTTGGGGTCATTAGGATAATAATTAACATTCACTTCGGATGCAGTAACCGTTGCACAAGTTGAAACGGTTACAAGTGTAATTGTAAATGTTGCCGAGCCGTTACTTAACGCATAATTTGACGGTTCTGAATCGTAAGAATCATAGGTTGTTATATTTATTGTCGTTGTGGAAGCTGGTTGTGTTATAATTTTATTCCAATACAAATCTACACCGTTTACTGTGATTGTAAATGATGTCCCTGCAGTTCTGGTTGTTATTGTACTTGATTTTCCGTAAGGCGTCTGATTGTACCTGCCCGGAACTGCTGTCTCGCCCGGCAGTAAAACCTGTAACCGGTAAGGAGATGTTGAAATAATTTCAATATTGTCAGAAGAAGCGGCACTATAAGTATTTTTTGTCGCATTTATTCTTGCACAAGTTGAGACAGTAACAAGAGCAAGACTAAGTGTTGCCTGACCATTGGTAAGTGTTTTATTTTGTGCTGTTAAATCAACATAATTATCAGTTGTTGTAAATGCTACCGGTTGTGATGTTTCACCTAAATCGTCCGTCTTCACATTATAATAAGCATCACAACCATTAACTGTAATTGTGAATGTCTGCCCTGCTGCCTTTTGAGAAATTGTACCTGTTTTCCCGAAATTATTAACATCGCCAGGGACTGCCGATTCGTTCGGAACAAGAATCTGTAAACGGTCTCTTGAATTAGGTTCAACTGTAAATTTAGTAGATGTATTCGGCAGATAATTAGACCCAGGCGGTTCTGATGTCTGAGTTGAAACAGTAATTGTCCAGTAAGTCGCCGCAGTAATGAGTGTCGGGTAGAAATATGTCGTTCCATACTGCAAATATTTGGCTGATATCGCCGCATCATTCGGGTCAAGTGTTGTTATTGCAACTTTAGTTACCGTGTCAGTTGAAATTTTATTCCAGCTAAAATCACAACCATTAACAGTTATTTTAAATGAAATACCTGCAGTACGATTAGACGGCGTTCCCGATTTACCTTGCCCTTCTACTGCTGTCTCATTTGGTAAAATTACCTGTAACTGATACGGGCCTGACGGATTCACCCAGACGAAAGTACTCTTGTTATTTGTATAGCCAATTAAATTACCAATAGCAGAAACCTGTGCGGTTGTATTTCCTAAAACAGGTGTAAATGTAAATTGTGTAGTCCCACTATTTAACGGCATTGTTGTTGATGCCGGAACATCATACGGGTCATCAACCAAACTAAGGGTGATATTTCCGTCACCACCCGTGTAAATACGGTTGAATTGAGCATCTACACCATTAACGGTTGCAACGAAAGACTCGCCTGATTTTCTTGTTTCAGGTGTACCAGTCTTTCCGTAAGGCGGTGTTACACCATCTGCATTTGAAGATTTACCGGGAACTGCTGTTTCGCCCGGCAAAAGAACCTGAAGTATGCTTTTTGCACCGGGAATAGTATTAAATACCGGTGATGACGAGACCGCTAAATCTGTTGTAAAACCGGAATCATCTACCCATATCTGATGTGTTGCAGGACCGGTCATCGCTCCATTATTGCCGGTATAAAGTATAACATAAAATGTAGTCTGACCGCCTGTAATCTGTTTTGCTGTCGGATTTGACCAGTATGAGTCGGTAGTGGTCAAACCAACAACCGGATTAGTAGTTACTATATTATACCAGTCATCTACACTCCTTACTGTCACATAAAATCCGGTCCCGGCAATTCTGTTAGTAGGTGTACTTGTTTTACCAAGCGGCTCAACATTCCATTTGCCCTGGACTGCCGTTTCGTCCGGTACCAACAATTGAAGTTTTGTAGCTGTATTTGCAGTAACCGGTATACCGGAAGAATCATTAAATATAAGCCCGCAGGTTGTTGAAGCAGTCAGTGTTGTCGTTCTCTGTGTTACCAATGTCATCGTGAAATAAGTTACCCCGCCGTTTAACGGTTGTGATGAAGGATTAATAACATAAGGGTCTTCTGCAGCTTTTGCAACTACCTCTGCCAGCACATACCATGTATTTGCAGAAATATTCCACTGGTTATCAGTCGCAAAAACGGTAACAGTAAACGGTATTCCGGCTGTTCGTGTGGTAACCGTACCCGCTTTACCGATTCCCGGGTCATTTGTCTGGTTAGGAACAAGGACTTGTAAACGTGTAGGAGCAGACGGCCTTATATTTATAGTTTTTGATGTTGTTGAAGTATAAAGACCAGCCTGAACAGTGACCGCTGTAAGCGTCCATGTTCCCATTGTAACCATTGAAACATCAATATCTGCAGTTCCACCGTTAGTTGATACACCCGAATCCGGCGGGACAGTAACCGGGAATGAACTGCTATCATTCGGATCAGTTGTCTCTATACGAACAAGGGCATTGGCACTTACCTTGTTCCATTTACTATCTGTAATATTCACAGTAACGGTAAATGCTGTCAAAGATGCCTGATAAGTCGGCGTTCCTATCTTTCCGTCCGGGGAACCGGCAACCGGTGTTTCACCGGGACACAGAACCTGAAGTCTGGCAGCAGTACCAATATCCACATTGAGTATCGGCGAAGTTGATTCTGCAAAATGATAACCCTGGAACCAGTAATCAGTTGTTGATGCACGAATAGTAGCAGTTGAAAGTCCTGCCGTAGCAAGCGTTACCGGGAAGTCCGTTTTTGTATAATTTGTAAGCGCAACAGGTGTAGGCGTAGTAGCATATACATCAGAAGTATAAATTGCTACAAGCGGCTGCGGTAAAATTGAAGTAATTCTATTGAACCTTTCGTCAACAAGATTTACTGTAACATAGAATTGTGTACCGGCTACCCTGTTAGAAACAGAACCGGTTTTACCTGTTATAGAACCCGGAAGAGCGCTTTCACCAGGAACAAGTAACTGTAATTTTGCAGTAGAGGTGCTTGGTGCCACAGTAAATTCACTTGTTAGATAAGCATTAAAACCAGTAACAATCGCCGTGACTGTATAGGTTGAACTTGCAAAGAAAGGTGTTATTGTAAATTGTCTTGCTCCGCCACCTAACGGTTTATTAACAAAATTAGTCTCATCGTCAAAACCGTCTACCGAAGTTGTTAAAGAAACATTGCTTGAAACAGTGACAAGGTTCCACCACTGGTCGGTTGCCATGACCGTTACTGTAAACGGGACGGAAACTGTTTGTGTTGAAATTATGCCGGATTTACCGTAAGGCGTAACATTGTGTTTACCGCCGACTGCTGTTTCACCTGGTAAAACTACTAACGTATTAGCCAGACTATTCGCAATAACATTAACAGATGAACTATAGGAATTATAAACAGGCGCGGCAGAGTCCACATCAGTTGCGGTAGAATAAATAACTGTTGCGGTAAAGAATGTCCAGTTAAATGTCGTTGACCCGTTTGTAAGTGCTTTTGAGGATACATCCGCATCGTAAATATCTGTTGTATAAATCTTTGCTCCTACAGGCCAGCCACCGCCAAGACCCGGGTCAGCGGTAATTTTATTCCAATACCTGTCACAGGCATTAACTGTCATCGTGAACTGAACACCCGCCATTCTGTCAGACGGACTACCGGACTTACCACCCGTCGGGAACTCTCCTTTACCCGGAACTGCGATTTCATTCGGCATAACAAGCTGCAAGTACAATTTATTTGCATCGTCTTTTCTATATCCAACTGTTATCGCCGGTGCTGTTGAAGCTGTTATACTTGGGCTATCTATATTAGTAGCACATATAAGCGTGTCTTTTGCAGTTCTTAAATCAATTATAAACTCGGTTGTTCCGGAAATGAGGTTCTTATCTGATAAATCGGCATCCCACTGGTCATCAGTAAGAATCTTGACTTCGTCAGTAATAGTTGTGATATTCCAATAACTATCAACAGCATTTACAGTAACGGTAAACGGAATACCTGCTGTTTGAGACTGCAAAGTCCCGCTATTTCCGACGCCGGGAACTTGTACCTTGTCAGGAACTAAAAGATTCAGTTTTACTGTGGCACCTGAGTTAACTGTAATTGCAGGAGAAGTGGAAACGGTAAGCGGTGACCCGTCCTGGTCTTCAGCCCAGACCTGCCAATTACCTGCTGTTAACATCGTTATATAAAAATTAGTTGAACCAGTCGGTAAATTAGACCACGCAGATGGGTTAACATCGTTCGGGTCAGTTGTATAAATTGTTACAGGATTAGCAGTCGCATTCGGTTGCCTGTTCCACTGGCTATCACAACCGTTAACAGTTATCCAGAATCCAATACCTGCTGCTTGTGGTGAAGGAGTACCGATTTTACCGGTTACAGTTGATGTGCCGGGAATTATCGTTTCACCTGGGACAGCAACAACAAGACGATTTTGAGTGCCAGGATCTACAGTCATTACCGGTGTTTTAGTTGAAGCAATTATATAACCAGCATCCGGGGTAACAGAAATCGTCTGAGTAGCATATGTAAGAGTATAACCCTGCATATTAGCTGTCTTGAATGTGATGCTAGCAGTTATAGTTCCATTCTGGAGTTGATAGTGCGAAGCCGATTCATCGTCGTATAAATCAGTTGTCGTTAAGGTAACCCACGGATTAGTATCAGTAACTATGTTCCAATTAGTATCACAGGCATTAACCGTCACCTTAAATTGTGTGCCTGCTGTCAATGCAGCAACTGTACCGGACTTACCATTTGGAGAACCCTGCGAAGCGGATTCGTTGGGCACGAGAACCATAAGTTTCGAAGGATTACCGTAAGTAACCGGTATAAGACGGGAATTACCACTCTGATAGAGGTAATTGTTATCATTAGCTGTAATGGTAGTCCCGGTAGACTTTCTAATCAGCACCGGGATGAAGTTTGTTGTTCCATAAACAAGAGCTCTTTGACCTGTAGATGCACCTAAACTATATACATCCCGTAAATCGTTATACGGGTCATTATCGGTAATTGGTAAAATAACATTGTTATAAGAGGTCGTAACATTCCATTTTAAATCAACGAGATTAACAGTTATAGTAAACGGCGAGCCCGCAGTTCTGGTAGATGCTTCACCGGTGTAACCACTTGATGAACCCGGATTGGCAGTTTCACCCGGAACTAAAACCTGCAACTTTACAGGTACTGAGGATACACACACAAACTCCGGTGAAGTATCCGGAGACTGCGGATTAGGATACAGACCTGAAGTGATTACAGCAATAGACGATGTCTGTGCTGTAAATAATTTTATATTAAATGTTCGACTCCCAGTTCCATTAGTAAGATTATTCGGGTTAGGGTTATCATCAAAACCGTCCGATGTTATAACCTGAACAGTATATGTTGAAGTGGTAACTTTATTCCAGCTTGGGTCAACTGAATTTACAGTTATTGTGTATTGGTCCCATACCGCCCGTTGAGTAGGTGTTCCCGTTTTACCAAGAGGTTCCACATTACATTTTCCTTCAACTGCAGTTTCGCCGGGTACCAGGATTTGCAATTTAGTAGCACCTGATGAAACAACAGTCACAAACGGTGTTGAACTTGAATTATAGCCGGTAACTGTTGCGGTTGATTTTACAGTACCTCTTGTTTTGAAATCATGGTTAAATGTCAATGTGCCGTTGCTTGTAAGAGTCTTATTGGTAAGTTCGCTTTCATCGTCATACTGGTCTGTGGTTACAATTGAAACATTAACAACTTCTTCGGGACGCCTGTTCCAGCAGTTGTCAACTGAATTAACGGTAAATGTAAATGAAATTCCTGCTGTCCTGTTTGATACAGAACCGAATTTGCCTGTTACAGTACCAGGGTCTGCGGTTTCATCCGGCATCAATATCTGCAGGTTCCTGTTATCTGCATTCATATTCTGAGTGAGGTTTACAGTTGACGTGGAATTCTTTACAAAACCGCCTATTGTGCCTTCTACTTTAGGTATCCAGTTAGAACCATTAACATAATCATAAACAGTTCTCAATTTTACAGGATAGAATGTTGTCCCGTTGGTTAATGGCAAGTCAATATAATCAAGCGCACCATATTTATCATTCGGGTCGTCGCAACTAAACCTGACCAAAGCATTAGTTGAGGTAATATTGTACCAGTTGTCAGTTCCATAACAGGTCGCGATAAATACAAGCCCTGCCGTCTGGGTAGATGGTTCTCCTGATTTTCCTGCAGATGTTCCGGGCTTATGTGTTTCACCAGGAGACAGTATTAAAAATCTTGCAGGAGTGTTTGAAATAACAGTAATCCCGCGCGAGTCTGACGGGAAAGTAAAGTCCGGTCTTATAGCATCCGTATCCTCAAGTGAAACTGTAACATACCCTGAAGTAACAAGTGTCAGACTAACAAGCGTAGTTCCATCCACAAGCGGTTTAAGCCACGGTCCGGGTGCGTTTATATCATTAGATACAATCCTTATCTGCTCCGTTGAATATGAAACGTTATAATTGTTATCAACTGCATTTGCAGTTATAATAAACTGCACACCGGCTGTCTGTTGTGAAGGTGAACTGCTCCTACCGTTATTTGACGTATCGCCGGGAACTGCTGTCTCACCCGGAACAATAATTTGTAACTTGGCTGCAGATGCAGCCCCAACATTGATGCCTGTTTGTGTGTAGGTACTAAGCAGTGGTAGAGTACCGTCTATATCCAGTGCTTTCATCTGATGACCAGTGGAAATATTAGCCGTTTTAAATGTCCACCAGTAAGTGGTTGAACCGCTTATCAACACTTGCTCGAGATTGGCGTTGGGTAACATATCATAAATATCGGTCGGTGTTTCTATTCTTACCTGTGCATTTGAACCACCGCCGGAACTTACTGTATTCCAGTTATTATCTACACTTTTTACTGTTATCTGGAACGGGGTGCCTGCTGTAAGTGCTGAAACTGATCCACCCTTGCCTGTCGGGGAACCATTATATTGTGATTCATCCGGCATCAATATCAACAGCTTTACTGCATTAGACGAACCTACAACAAAGAATGCTGTTGTTGTAGAAACCATATTGGGTGCAGCGGAAGTATCAGTAGCAGATAGTTGCGCAGTATCTGTTGACCTCTTCAACATAATCCAGAAATATGTCGTACCACCATTTAAAGTTCTGTCAATTGCAGTAACAAACTCATCATTATTTGAACTCAGACGGACTGCAGTATCATACAAAGTGCCGCTGCTTGATTTATTCCAATACGGGTCGCAACTGTTAACAGTTACACAGAATGTAACACTTGAAACCTGGGCAGTTATAGGTCCGCTCTTGCCAAGTTCTGAACCCGGAACAGCAGTCTCACCAGGCATCACTATCTGCATCTTTACTGCGGCTGAAGCTATAACTGTCCAGAAAGCCGAATTGCCGTCTGTATATCCTGACGCTGTCGCCGTCGCTTTATGAACTACCACTCCTGCCGTCTTGTTTGTTATATCAAATGTCCGCTGTCCTGCTGAAAGCGAACTGGGTTGTGGATTGGTATCATTATTGTCGGTTGTCACAACAGTAACATTATCGTCTTTAGTATCATCTATGTTCCAGTTCGGGTCGACACCATTAACCGTTATTGTAAATGTTATTCCTGCTGTCTGAGTAGACGGTGTTCCTGTTTTACCTGTTGATTTACCTGGTGCTGCTGTTTCGCCGGGTAACAAAACCTGCAACTGCACCGCACCGCTGGATACTACGGTTATCTGAGGTGAAGTATTACTTGTATAAAATGGTGCAACTCCATCAACATCAGATACTGTTGTCGTCCAGCTGCCGCTGGATAACATTGCATATGTAAATGTTCTGACTCCGCTCTGCAAATATGTTTTTGAACTCACGTAACTTGCATACGGCGCTGAAACGCTTATCTGTACAGTTGTGCTGTTGCCTAAATTTGTTACTTTATTCCAGTAGGAGTCAACTAAATTAACTGTCACTACATAGTTCATCCCGGCTGTAAATGTTGCTAGTGTTCCTGACTTGCCGCTTCCTGAACCTTTTAATGCGGTCTCATTAGGTACCAATATCTGCAACTTTGCCGCCGCGGACGATATAACTACAAAACTATCTGTTGTCTGGGAAGCCATAGTACCTGAATACTGCGTCTTCAGGGTATGAGATGTGCTTTCCCCCGTTTTCATTATTACCGTAAATGTTGTTGAACCGCTTGTCAATGCATGTGATGATTGGATAACTTCATATTCGTCCGTCTCGGAAATTACTTCAACTGTAGGCTCGGTAGATGTAACAACGTTCCATAAATTATCACATCCGTTGACTGTAACCACATACTGTATTCCGGCTGTCTGCGTAGAAGGAGAACCTGTCTTACCATTGCCGGCAGCTGATGAACCTGGTGCTGCGGTCTCGCCGGGTGTTACTATCTGCAGTTTCAGCGGAGTATCAGAAAGGACGTTTACTGTCTGCGTGTACGTGCTTAAAAGTACTGCGTCACCGTCAATATCCAACGCCTTTATCTGATGCACGCCGTTTGCCGTTACAAATGTCCATGTGTATACTGTAGAACCATTTTGCAGCCACTGTTCAAGATTGCCGTTAGGCAACATATCATAAATGTCGGTCGGTGTTTCTACCCGAATCTGCTGAGTGATATTTACAGTGTTCCAGTTATTATCACAAGCTTTAACGGTTAATTCAAACGGGGTGCCTGCTGTAAGTGCCGAAACCGGTCCGCTCTTGCCTGTTGAGGAACCATTATATTGTGATTCACCCGGCATCAATATCAACAGCTTTACTGCATTAGACGAACCTACAACAAAGAATGCTGTTGTTGTAGAAACCATATTGGGTGCAGCGGAAATATCAGTAGCAGTCAGTTGCGCAGTATCTGTTGACCTCTTCAACGTAATCCAGAAATATGTTGTACCACTTTGTAAATTCTTGTCAATTGAAGAAACAAACTCGTCATTATTTGAAGTCAGCCGGACTGCACTATCATACAAAGTACCGCTACTTGATTTATTCCAATACGGGTCGCAACTGTTAACAGTTACACAAAACGTAACACTTGAAACCTGGGCAGTTATAGGTCCGCTCTTGCCTAATGCCGAGCCCGGAACGACAGTCTCGCCAGGCATCACTATCTGCATCTTTACTGCGGCTGAAGCTATTACTGTCCAGAAAGCAGAATTACCTTCTGTATATCCCGATGCTGTCGCTGTCGCTTTATGAACCGCCACTGCTGCCGTCTTGTTTGTTATATCAAATGTCCGCTGTCCGAATGAAAGTGTATTATCATTCGGATTGGAATCATTATTATCGCTTGTTATAACTGTCACAACATCACCTGACTTTGAATCATCTATGTTCCAGTTCGGGTCAACACCATTAACTGTTATTGTAAATTTTATTCCGGCTGTCTGGGTAGATGGTGAGCCTGTCTTACCTGCCGGGTCTGATGTCTTTCCACTAATCGCAGTCTCACCAGGTAACAAAACCTGCAACTTTACGGCACCGCTGGATACTACGATTATCTGAGGTGAAGTATTACTTGTATATTTTGATGGAACACTAACATCACTAGCTGTCGCTGTCCAGCTGCCTGACGACAAAATCGCAAGGGTAAAGTTACGTGTGCCGTTCTCTAAATAATTGCTCGGGATAGAACTTGGGTTCAGGTATGCTCCCGGAACGGTAACCTGAACCGTAGTATCCGAACCGAGTGAAGTCACTGTATTCCAATACGGGTCAGTAAGATTTACCGTGACACTATAGTTAAAACCAGCCGTCAAATTTGTCTGAATTACTGATTTACCGTTATTATCCACATCACCCTCAACAGCGGTTTCACCGGGAACCAGAAGTTGTAGTTTAACAGGTGCCGAGGAAGCAACAACAAATGTCGGTGAATTCGGTTTTGTCATTGTACCGCTGTAAGTTGCGGTGAGATATCTTGACGAAACCCCGCCTGTATTCTTTCTTAAAGAAACTGTGAATGTGGTTGCTCCCTGTGTAAGCGGATGGGATGCCTGTATCTGCGCAAATGTATCGTTTGAAGTTACGGAAACAGTCGGCTCGGTGGATGTTACAAGGTTCCAATTAGTATCACAGGCACGAACTGTTACCAGATATTGTATCCCGGCAATCTGTGACTGGACATCGCTGCTGTTTTTGCCGGAACCCTGTACCGAGTATTCGTTCGGAACAAGTATCTGGAGTTGTGTCGGGTTGCCTGCAATAGTTGTAATCTCAGGTGATACATCCTGCGTGTAAAGCTGGCCTACACCATCAACATCCTCGGCAACAATCTGAGATGTAGCGGCTCTGATTAAAGTAACAGAAAATGTTTTAATACCATTTACCAGTGCTGCTGAAGACGGGTATATTCCATACGGGTCGCTTTCAAGTTTAGTGGGTTTATTAATTTGTACAGTACATCCGACGGTAAGTCCGTCGTTATACTTATTCCAGTTGGCATCAACAAGATTAACTGTTACTGTAAATGCAGTACCGGCAGTCCTTTGTGACGGACCATTTGTCTTACCGTTAGGTGAAGTATCCTTACCGGCGACAGCAGTCTCACCCGGAACCAAGAGTTGAAGTTTTAGCTGTGCGGCGGTCGAATTTGCAGTAACCGGCACATTTCTTACTGTCTGTGAAGACATCAACGGTTCAGTAACATCGTTGTCCTCAACATAGAATGTCGTGGCTGTTGCCTTTTTCAAAGTGATATTTACCATTGCAACACCGCCGCCGTCAAGATTTGGGGTCTGATTGGAATACACCGGAGCGTACGGCTGGTCAGCTGCATCAACAGAAACTTTAACTTGCTGTCCAGAAGCAGAGGTATTCCACCTGACATCGCAGGCGTTTATTGTAACTGTTATAGCAACACCGGCCATAAATGATTGAATTCCGTCCCCGTTATCTCCACCGTAATCAGGAGTCCCTGCCTTACCGTCAGTTTCATTTGGATTGGTTGTCGCAGTTTCACCGGGTAAAATAAGTCGCAGGCGGTCAACTACACCGGGTATCACAATAACGGTTGAAGAAGCAGTTGCATCAAATGCCGGCCCGTTTTGTATCTGCATCTGTATTGTCTGATTACCGGAAGTTGTAAAGTTTATGGGGAACTCTCTTGTAGAAGCAATTAGTGAATAGCTTGGCTCTGTATCATAAGAATCGTTAACCGTTAGCAACTTAACCTGAGGCATTCCGGTATCTGTCTGGATGTTATACCAATCATCAACAACATTTACGGTACAATAATATGTTACACCGGCATTTAAATCTGTTTTGACCATCTGTTTTCCACCACCGCCTATCCAAGGTGGTCTGCCCGGTACCAGTGTTTCACCCGGCACCAATAACTGCAACCGTGTAGCAACATTAGGTTTCACATAGACATAAGTCGTGTTCGCTGTAAGTCCTCCTGCAAGTGCAGAAATGTATTGAGTTGCAGCAGTAACAAGAGTAAGTGTAAATGTCGTTGTCCCACTCACCAAAGAACGGGTAGACGGTGCTACATCGTATATATCAGTCGGTGTGGTAACTGTCGAAACCGGATTTGCAGAAGCATTTTTGTTCCAGTATAAATCGCAAGCATTTACAGTAACATCAAACTGAACACCCGCAGTCTGAGGTACCAGAGTACCTGACTTACCTAAATTAGAACCAGGTTCTACGGTTTCACCCGGGACTAAAAGCTGTAATTTTTGAGCGGTATTAGCTGTTACAGACATCGCTGTTGATGTATCAGTTTTGTTATAAGTTGAAATAGTAATAGTTGTAGAAATAGCTTGCCTTAACTTTAGACCGGATACAACAACTGAACCACTTGTTATATTGTAGAGTCCTTCACCATCAGTTGCATATTCATTATTAATATCAACATTTACAGGCGTCCCTGTATCAACAAGGTTCCAATAATCATCAACTGCGTCAACTGTTATACTAAATCCAATACCGGCAGTCCGGGTTTCAACGTTCCCATTTCTGCCATTGCCTGACATATTCCCGCCATCCCTACCTTGGCTAGGAACAAGAACTCTTAATTTGGACCATGAAAGAGGAGAAACAAGTATTCCGGTTTGCGACGGTGTCTTTGAAGGAATTGCCGGGATAGGACCGCTGTTAACTGTTTGATCAGCACTGGCTTTTGCATATACCGTTCTTGTTCCGGGATTTTGAGGAGTATTGTTTGCTGCTTTTCTTAATGTAACAGAACTGGTAAATACTTTAACGGCATTATCAGCATCAGTAAATGCAAATGGACCAGGGAGACCATCATCGCTGGTCTCAGGACCATCAGGAGTATAAAATTCAACTGTCTGGTCATAACCTAACGCAGCCCCGCCATCAGCATCAAAGACTTCTATTTTTATTCCTGATGATTGTCCCGCTACAGTATTGCTTATCTGCGATAACTTAAGATATGCTGCGCCTTTAGTAACCCTGAATAACAAATCAATTCCGGCAGCAGATGCATTGTTTGCCTTATCTGTCGCTTTTGTATTTATTTTATAGTAAACACCGGATTGCCAGTCACTTTCTCCGCCCGGCATTGAATACCACCATAACGTACCATCATAACCACCAGGATTGAACCAGTTTTCACCTAATTGCCATGTTCCCGAGGAAACCCAACTATACCAGTAAGATGTCGGAGTGTACAACGGGTCACCTGTCGTCTTACACATTGACACGTAAATCTTTGTATTATCACTGATATCCGAATATGGTTTTCCTGAATCAACATTATCAGTAGCAGTACCTGATATCGTCAACAATTGGTTCGCATTATGAGTCAGTTGATACGGGTTTTTAATAGTTGACGACGGCGGCTTGACATCGTATAAAAATCTATTCCATGTTACTGTCTGAGTTGATTGCTGGTTGCCTGTTGAATCAGTCGCCCAGGAACGAACATTATAATACCTGCCGGAAGATAGTTTAGAACCGAAGAATGCACTGAAGTAACTCCATGTTCCTGATGAAGCACCGACAAAAGCGGCATTTAACGGAACTTCTGCTGTTGAATTAAATCCGCCTGCGCCGCCGGAGAAGTAATATGTAGTGTTACCGGCAATATCGTTTTCCAGAATTTCAATCTTAACAGGTGAAACTATCGTGCTTGATTCATCAGAGGCAGTACCGGATATGGTAGCAATTGAGTCCTGTTTATAATACGCAGGCCAGGCTGACGGCTGAACAACTAATGATGACGGAGGAGTATTGTCAAACCTGAAAGTAGCTGTTGAAAGCACCGGTCCCGGATTACCGGCATCATCAACTGTATATGCCCAGACATAATAAGATGTGTTTGTTGTCCAGGCATAAAATTCAGAACCGGGAGTAACCATTGCAGGTGACTTCGACATATCCCATAAACTCGGAGAAGCAGGTGTCAGGTTAGAATGTAAATTTTCAACATAATAATTTTCCCATGAACCGTCACCTAACTTATTAAAGAATTTTTTATCCGTCGCTCTTTGAATAATAACCTTAACACTGAACGCGTCACTTGAAGCGGTACCGGAAATTGTCGGCATGGAACTATATATATTAACATTTCCGGTTGAAGGTGTAATAACCAGTGTGCTTGGCGGATTGTTATCATATTTAAATGTAGCTGTGGAATAAGATATTTCTGCATTCTCAGCCATATCGTAAGCTCTTGATACAATCTGGTAGTCCTCGCCGTTTACCCAAGGCACACCGTCAGGACCATCTGTTTTTATTGTAAGTTTAAACGGGGCGGTAGTTGTCAAAACATTCCACTTAACGGTTGAACCAAGATATTGACCTGCTGTGTTGTCCCAGTAACCTCTCCCGTTTTTCTCATTTATAATCAACTCAACAGGCGTGGATGTCTTTAAATCATATGTATCTGAAACTACCCCGGAAATTGTCGGCATTGCATTGTATTTCTTTGTCGGCGGCCAGGCATAATTTACTGAATCCGGCATTACAAGTGTCGAATCCGGCGGAGTAACATCAAATGTAAAACTATATGATGCAGCAGATGTCTGGGTATTGTCAGAACCGTCAATCGCCCTACTTTCAATTACATAATAATTGTTTTCAGTATAATTTGAAGTTGAAATCTGGGTATATTTCCAGCTTGCAGCAGGCGTAGTTGTATCGTTCCACGTATTTACAGTTGTTGTCCATCCAAGTGTAGTATCCCAATATTCTGCACCTAAATGTGCACCCTGAATAGGCCAGGTGATACGAACCTGTGTCTTACTAAGACCTGAACTACCCGTATCTGTAGCAGCGCCTGAAAGAGTTGTCAAATTTACTCCATTATAAGGTTTGTTCGGTATAGAAATATTTGAATTCGGTTCAGCAGTGTCATATTTAAACTGATTATAAAATGCGTTACCGCTACTTTCGTTGCCGGCAGTATCTTTTGCCCGGACATAGACTCTATAAACGTTATTATTCGCCCAGATATAATTAGGCGCAGCAAGCGGCGTATTTATATACCATGTTGCCCAACTTCCGCCGACTGACTGTTGACAAACTTTCCATTCTTGTGTCTCGCCCCATTGCGAACCTGAAAACATCCAATATGTTGAAGGAAGCGGTAACCCTCCCTGATTGGATAATTGGATAGAAACCGAAACAACCGTTACTACATACGGGTCGTTAGATGTACCGGAAATAGTAGCAAGTATTTTCGAAGGTCCATAACTCTGGCTATCTACCGGCATCACAATTGCTGAAGTCGGTGCAGTAACATCATATACGAACGACTTTGTATTATTTGTTTCCTGTCTTAAGCCGACAATATCCTCGGACACTGATTTTACATAGAAACGTTTCTGCGAAAGATTTGTGAAAACAGGTGCTGCTATCTGCCAGGTACCAGTACCTGTAGTTGAAGCAGTCGATTCAGTGGTTGTCCACTGATTACCCGGATCACCGGTCCAGTAGTAAGTTGTTGAGCCCTCCAGATATGTGAGCATCACTTTTGTTGCATTCGCTTTTATACCGCTTCCGCCTGCACCGTTAAGGTCTGATGCATCCCCGGAAATCCAGGTAAGCGAATTTATTTTTGAATCATCCGCAGGTGCCAAAACCGAAGAGGTCGGCGATGAATGGTCAATCGTAAATGTGCGTGAAGAAATTACAGTCTGTAAATTTGCAGGTGATGATAAATCAACAGCTGACGAATAAATTACATAGAACTGGGTATCTTCATATTTAGTATCATCTATTGCTCTCGTCCATGGATATGTTCCCGTTGCAACAATCCATACCTGAGACGGTGATACAAAATCAGTTCCCTGATACCAGTAACCATATGCACCGGATGTGGATTTCAAAACAGCAACTTTTACCCCGTTGGCTGTTGAAATCCCGGATTTATTATCAACAGCGGTCCCGGAAATGGTAGGTAAACTCTGGAAATACGAGTTTGCTTCTGTAGCTGGTTTTGTAACTTTAGTCGTAGGCGGTGTCTTGTCAAAATAAAATGTCCTTGTAGAAGTGAATAATTCCGTATTATCGGCACTATCAAAACTATATGCATGGATATCATAATTAATATCTGACCAGTCAGGTGTAGTTCCGCCCATAAATCCGGGATATGTCCATACCAGTGTATTGGCTACAGAAACCCCGGTTGAGACAACAAGCCAGTTATCGGATTCGTTTTCACCTAACCAGTTAGAACCGGTCCAGTACTTTCCGGTACCACCAATCTCTTTAATTGAAATACGGACACCGGAAGGACCTGAGGCACTATCATAAGAAGTTCCTGAAATTGTTGAAAGCACGGAAATAGTCGATGACTGAACGGGAGCATAAACCAGCGTTGCCGGCGGGGTATTATCAAATGTAAATACATTGGATGATGAAACAGTCTGCCAATTAGTTGCAACATCTGTTGCTGAAGACCTTAAAATATACCATTTACCGCTTTCTAATATATCATTCCATGAATTTGCAGACGCTCTTGTAGAATACCATGTTGTCCAGTTACCGGATGTTTTTGCACTAAACCAGTACTCTGTCGTTGCTGTAAATGAAGCGACTCCCGTTGGATCATACCAACGCCCGTCTGTTTCATTTTGTTTTATTGAAAGTTTTACTACTGACAGACCAAACGCATCAGATGCAGTTCCTGAAAGTGATGAAAGTGTCTTATAACCGGTATTCCTGGCAGGAACAACAACAACTGAAGTCGGTGCAGTTATATCATAGACGAAAGTGTTGCCTGCTGACGGGACTTCTTCATTAGTTGCAAGGTCTGTTGCTTTACTCCTAATGCTATATTGATGAGCATCCGTCCATATAGAATCCGGAACGGTTAGATTCCAGCTACTGCCGGCAGGATTAGTGGAAGCATAATTCCAATAACTGCTTCCGGCAAACCAGCCAGTACTACTATTATAATAGGTTGAAGCAAACGTCAGGTCCTGTATTAAAACAGTTACAGTAGAAAGTGTTGTAATCCCGGCAACAGCATCTTCACAAGTACCGGACAGTGTTGTAAGTGTATTATACGGCAGATTTCCTATTGTCGGCAATACAACAGTTGATGTCGGTTTAAAATTATCATACCAGAATGTCTTGCTTGCGTATGCGACCTGAGTGCCCTGAACATTTCCTGCTCTATCGGTAGCTTTTACTTTTATTGTGTATGATGAATTTTGTATCCAGATTAAATCCTGATCATAGTACGACCATGACGGCTGATTAGCAGTTGATATAGTTGTTATCCAGTAAGGTGAGCCGTCGTTTTCAACAAAACTAGTTTCATCAAAATACTTTTCTGTTGTTGTTGAATTCGAAGCATGCCGGACAATATACATACTAATATTCGCTAAAGGCGTTGATACTCTTGCACCCGCAAACGGAGGAATATCAACGGCAGTTCCGGAAATACTTACAAGTGATGCGTTGTTATATGTTCTAACAGGTATTTGGATTGCCGTGACCGGTTCACTTGAATCAAATATAAATAGCGAGGCTCCTGCAGCTGACGGCGACTCTATCAGTACCGGGTTTTCAGTACCGGAAGAGTAAACCATTGCATAATAGGAACATCCATTTGTAAGTCTTGGCTGAGTTAAATCAGCATAACCCCACGCTGTCGTGGCAGGAGAAAGTGTTGCCTGTGACCATACAATCTGTGCGGAATCAAATGCAGTATCACCATTCCAATAATACATCAGCCCGGAAAGAGACCTTATGGAAACGTATGTTTTTGCAATTTTTGATGCATCTGAAACTGTTCCAAATAATGCCGAATAAGATTTAATTGCAGAATTATTTGCAGGTACGTTAACCTGAGATATCGCACTTGATTTATCAATTTTAAATGTTGAGGTAGAATAGTTTGTCTGCATATTTCCTGCCCTATCAAATGCCCTCGCCTCTATTCTGTATTCTTCAGTTTCAGCCCATTGTGAGTCATCAATAGGATAGCTCCATTGTGTGCCGTCGCTGCTCGTAGAACTCGGGATAAACCATGCGCTCGTATCGGCGTAGTCATTAGTATATGACCAACCTTGCGGGTTAGCATTTTTCCAATATCTCTCTGAGAAACCACCGATTCCGTTCCTGTGTATTCTTATTTCTACTTTATTAAGTTGCCCGGAATATGGAACATCTGAAGCGGTACCGGAAATAACAGACAAATAAGACATTGTTGAATAACCAACAACAGGTGTTGTATTCGCCGCTGTAGGTGAAGATGAATCTATTATGAAAGTCTTGCTTGTTACAGGTGACTGTACGTTTTGTGATTTATCTCGTCCGCGGCTCTCTATCAGGTAACCTGGTCCTTCATCCCAACTCGGCATGCTCGAGGCATACACGGTCCAGTTACTGCCTACTAACGTCGCATCTAACCACGTGTTCGAGGTCTCCGTTGTCCAACTGCCTACACCACCTGATACCTGCCAGTAATTCGCACCTTCACTCGAGATACGGACTTCTACCTTGTCCATGCCGGAAAAACTGTCACTCGCAGTTCCGGAGGAGACTACCATCATACGGTGGAATTCCGCATATGGGATACTGATTGCTGTCGTCGGCGGTGTATTGTCATATTTAAATGTGCGGGTCGTGTAACTTACCTCGTAATTGCCGGCTCTATCCAACGCTTTGCTCTCTACACGGTAATTGCCCATATTGCCCCAGGCGGGCACTGATGAACCGCTTAATATATAATCGCTGCCTACTAATGTAGTATCTAACCAGTCACTGGAACTGCCACCTATCCAACTTAAACTACTCTTATTCCAATAAATTAATCCTGCTCCTGTACCGGATGAGATTCGCACATACACGTTGCTTACGCCGCTGTTGTATACACTGCCACCTGCTGTAGGAACATCACTTGCACTTAAGGTTATCGTTGTTAATGGACGGTTCTGTCCGTAATTGGCATTTGTCGACTCGGGCGTTGTCATACTGCTTACTGGCGGGTTCGTATCATAGATTATTACATAACCGGTCTTTACATCGCCGTCTTCTAAGTTACCGGCATTGCCGTCGACGTCTAACGAATTATCTGTGGCTCGCGTCTTGATTAAGTATTTCTTGCCGGATATCTGATGCGCAGCTAATGACGTATATGTATATGATGAGATTTGGGTGCCGGCTATTACGCCTTTATTGGTTACTTCTGTCCAGTCCGTCAGCATTGACCAGCCGCTGCCGGTATTGCTGCTTATCTTTACCTCTATCTTGCTTATTCCGCCGGATGTGCGCGCTCCGGAAATGCCTGACGGGACTACATCCTCGCTAGTACCGGAGATAGTTGCCAGGTTACTTACATAGCCGGCTGCTGCTCCGTCATTTGTTACTGTTGAAGTCGGTTTTGTTGTATCCCATGTAAACGTTGACGGCTGGTAGCCATACAACGGCTCTAAGTTCGTCGCTTCATCGGCTGCTTGCGTGTAACAAAAATATGAGGTCCCGCTGACTAATTTACTCTCACTTACTGCATACTCCCACGCATCGGCAACAGGCGCAGATAATAGATTGTAAGACGGGCTGCCTTGTGAAAAACCGTCACTGCTATTGGCATACCATGACGCATTACCGCTTAACCGCTCTAAATACAGACGCACTGATACTACCGTAGTCTCGCCGGCGCCATCTACTGCTGTACCGGTTATCTTTCCGCCACTGGCTAGTGCTCTGCGCGCTGTTAAATTAGCAGGCACATTTACATATGATGTCGGTGCATTTGTGTCTACCTGGATTGTCCTGGTTGATACATATAACGGCGCATTACCGGCTTTGTCATATGCTATCGCTTCTATCATATATGATTCTGTATTACTTAATGTCGGTTTTGTGCTCTTCCATACTTTCCAGTCGCCGGATTCATTTATTGCATCATACCACGCGGCGGTCGCATAATCTATCGTATAGCCGCTACCATCCCAGTATTTTCCGCCTGCAACTCGTGATACTCTCAGCTGCACCTTTAATAACGTGCCCGTTGAAGGACTTATCGGGTAGTCTAATGCCATGCCGGAAATCGACGGTAAATTAGCTACCGAATTAACCTTGCTCGTTGACGGAGCTGTTACCACTATCGTAGGCACGCTTACGTCATACATAAAGATATATGACTGCGGTGTGGTCTCAACGTTCTGGCTGCGGTCTTTCGCTTTTGTTTCCACCTTATACTTCACGCCATCTATTAACGTCGGCTTCGCTAAACTCCACGGCGCAGAACCTAAACCTACCGACCAATCCATTACTACGTTCTCCCAGCTATCCGTCCATGATGAGACTCGCACGCTTACATTCTCCAACTGAGAATATTCGTCGCTCGCACTGCCGGAGATTGTCGCTAACTGCGCGTTTATCCAGTAGCTGGTCGGATTTAATATACTTGATACAGGAGGCGTACTGTCATATTTAAATGTTACTGTTGAATACGAGACTTGCACGTTACCTACGGGAACTACGTTATCTATCGCTTTGCTCTCCACTGTATACAGCTTGCCGTTCTCCCACACCGGGGTTGAACTAAACACGAACGGCGCGGTTGCGGTATCATCTGTTTCAAGCCACGTATTCGCTGATGCTACCCAGCTGCGGTTATTTGATTGCCAGTACATCTTCGTCGCTGTGCCGGTGGATATACGAATTTGCACTTTATTTACGCCTGCCTTATTTGGCGAAGATGAGTCGTCATCGCTGGTGCCGGATATCGACGATAACTCGCGCGAAGGTCCATAATTCGGGTTGACTGAAGACGGAAGATTTAAGACTGAAGACGGTACGTTCGTATCGTATATTACAGTATATGTGCTTATCGCTACCTCTATGTTATTTGGTATCGCTCCATCATATGCACGGGTCTTCAGTCTATACTGGCTGCCGCTCTTGAATGCGTTGCTTAATGAAGTGTAGGTCCAGCTCGTGTTGCCTACGGCAAAATTTGTTGATGATGACCAATACACGCCTGACTGCGAGACCCAGTTGTTACCGTCCCACCAGCTCGTGCCTAAGGTTAAATTCTGGATTGAGATCTCCACTGACGAAATTATGTTAGAATACGCTGCTCCTACAAACGGCTGGAAGTCACTGCAACTACCGCTCGCTATTGTTATTGAGGAATACGACTTCACCGTAGCAGTTGAGATTGACGCAGGCGATAACATGTTACTTATGGGTGCGGTGTTGTCATACACAAAGTATGAGCCACGGCTTGGCGACGGAGTTTCTACTAACGGCGGGTTAGATACATCTGTTGAGATTGTCGTTATCCAGTAACTTACTCCGCTTGATAAATCATTTTGCGTTATCTGCGTGAATTCCCAGTTGTTCCATACACTGCCTACCTGTGTCACCTGTATCCAATACGTCGTACTCTGGTTCCAGTGCTGGACGGTCGACTCCCAATATTGTTTTGTATCTAACCTCTGTGCTGTTACGCTCACGCTCTTTAAGCCGCCGGTGTCACTCGCTGTACCGGTTATCTTCACAAATTGTGATATCGATGTTGTTGTCGCTGGCAGATTTACCTTGCTTGTAGGTGGTGAATAGTCTATTCTAAATTCACGAGTCGAATAATCGGTACGGTAATTGCCGGCCCGGTCATCTACTTTCGCCTCTATACGGTATAATAGTCCGTCGTTCCAGTCTACTGTATTAAATGGTTGGCTCCATTGGATACCGTCGGTATGCGTCGAACTCGGGATAAACCATGCGCTCGTATCCGCGTATTCATCGCCTAAATTAAATGCACCGCCACCCCAGTATTGATGATCTTGTAATCTGTAAATCCTTATCTTTACATCCTTTATGTGACCTGTTGACGGCGTGTCGTTCGCCGTGCCGGAAATTAACGTCAAGACTGACATCGTCGTTACGCCTACCGCAGGGGTTGTTATCGATACTGTCGGCGTGCTCGCATCTATTATGAAAGTCTTACTCGTTACAGGTGACTGTACGTTTTGTGATTTATCTCGTCCGCGGCTCTCTATCAGGTAACCTGGTCCTTCATCCCAACTCGGCATGCTCGAGGCATACACGGTCCAGTTACTGCCTACTAACGTCGCATCTAACCACGTGTTCGAGGTCTCCGTTGTCCAACTGCCTACACCACCTGATACCTGCCAGTAATTCGCACCTTCACTCGAGATACGAACCTCTACCTTGTCCATGCCGGAAAAACTATCACTCGCAGTTCCGGATGAGACTACCATCATACGATGAAATTCCGCATACGGGATACTGATTGCTGTCGTCGGCGGGGTATTGTCATATTTAAATGTGCGGGTGGTGTAACTTACCTCGTAATTGCCGGCTCTATCCAACGCTTTGCTCTCTACACGGTAATTGCCCATATTGCCCCAGGCGGGCACTGACGAACCGCTTAATATATAATCGCTGCCTACTAATGTAGTATCTAACCAGTCACTGGAACTGCCACCTATCCAACTTAAACTACTCTTATTCCAATATTGAGAACCTACTACTCCGGAGGAGATACGCACATACACGTTGCTCACTCCACTGTTGTATACACTGCCACCTGCTGTAGGAACATCACTTGCACTTAAGGTTATCGTTGTTAATGGACGGCTCTGTCCGTAATTGGCATTTGTCGACTCGGGCGTTGTCATACTGCTTACTGGCGGATTTGTATCATAGATTATTATATAACCGGTCTTTGCATCACCGTCTTCTAAATTACCGGCATTGCCATCGACATCTAACGAATTATCTGTGGCTCGCGTCTTGATTAAGTATTTCTTGCCGGAGATTTGATGGGCGGCTAACGACGTATATGTATATGATGAGATTTGGGTGCCGGCTATTACGCCTTTATTGGTTACTTCTGTCCAATCCGTCAGCATTGACCAGCCGCTGCCGGTGTTGCTGCTTATCTTTACCTCTATCTTGTTTATCCCGCCGGATGTCTGCGCTCCGGAGATACCTAAGGGCACTACATCATTGCTGGTACCGGAGATAGTTGCCAGGTCATTTGTGTAGCCGGTTACTGACCCGGCATTTGTTACGGTTGACGTCGGCTTGGTTGTATCAAATATAAATGTTGAGGGTTGTAAACCGGGTGTATCTTCTCTATTTGTTGCATTATCCCACGCAGATGAATATACATAATAAGAAGCTCCTGAAGTAAAATACGCTCCTGTAATGTGAGTATATTGCCAGGGAGTAACACTATCAGCACTTAATGGATATTCGCTGCTGGTGTCATCAAAACCGACAGTATCCCACCACTTGTATTGCCCTGAATTTTTACGTATATAAACTTTTACCGCAGTAACAGTATTATTATCCTGTGATGTTCCTGAAATAGTGACAAGGTCTGATGAGCCTACTCTTATTGCTGTTGAATTAGCCGGTTTTGTTACCGTTGACATTGGAGATGAAGTATCAATTATGAATGTTGATGTTGATATATAAGGTGAAACATTTCCTGCATTATCAGTGACCTGGGCATATACATCATATTGAAGTGTGTTCCAACCCCAAGGTACGGCATAATACCAGATTGTATTTCCGGAAGTAAGCGGTGTTGCTGAATACCATGTACGAGGACCTGTCCAATCAACTCCATTCCAGTAATCGGCACCTGAACGATATGCTGAAATTTTTGTTTCTTTTACACCGGATGCATTTGAGTTTTCATCATAAGATGTTCCTGAAATTGTTGCAAATGGCTGATATTCTCTTGTTGCACCCTGATACCTGTTAGGCATAGTCAGAATTGTTGTTGAATTAGTTATATCATAGTAAAACACAGCGGAAGAAACAGTTGTCTGGTAATTCAGTGAATCATCAATACCTGATGAATATACAATGTAATAATTATTGTCGGTATAAGAGGAAACAGAAACACCGTTGTATGTCCAGGGTGCAACACTGGTTGCATTCTTCCATTGCGGGGTAGTGGTCCAATTTTTACCATTCCACCATTCGTCCGAAGCATGACTTCCCTGTGCCGGATACTTTATCATGACTTTCATATTTGTAAAACCGGAACCACCGGCATCCGAAGCAGTTCCTGAAAGTTGAGTAAGCGAATTGTTATGATGCGATTTGTTAGGCACCTGAACTACGGAAACAGGTGACTGGTCATCGTAATCAAATGTAACAGTTGAAGTAGAAGAAACATTACCGGCATTATCTGTTGACCAGGCTTTAAGTTCATATTTCTTACCTGTCGTCCAGCCAAAATCCTGGGTAATATCCCATCCACTGGAAGGTACAATATCTTTATAATAGATTGCCGTTAAAGCAGGTGCATTTTCCCAATTAAATGATGTCCAATTATAATATGTGGTCGGGTATGTAGTGTCCCTTAAAATTAAGGTAACTTTAGTCAGACCGGAAGCAGTACCACCGGCTCCTGCAGTATCTGCACAAGAACCTGTTAAAGTCGGCAGTTGATTCTTCGGTCCATAATTCCCGTCATCAGAGGGTATTGTAATCCCGACTGTCGGAACAGTATTATCGAATAAGAATGTGGTTGTAGCAATTACTGTCTGGACGTTACCGGCATAATCAGTTGTCATTACCTGAAGTGCATATTTTGCACCGCTTTCCCAGTTTGGAACCGCCGCATACGTCCAATTATTTGCAGTGGTTACCGTATTCCAGGACGCGGTAGAATCATATGCTAACCAGCTACTACCGCCACTCTGCCAGTAATTTCCGATTTCAGTTCCTGCTTCGCAATATATAGAAATCCGGATTGCTTTAAGTCCTGACAAATCACCGTTTGCCGTACCTGAAATTGTTGAAAGTGCCTTTACATATGATAAATCCGGTTGGGCAGGTCTCACAATAACAGCTGTCGGCGAAGACCTGTCAATATAGAATGTCCTTGTTGTAACAACGACCTGCATATTAGACGGAATTGAAGCATCATACGCCTGTGAATATATTGTATAAGATGAATCATTTACACCCCAATCAGTATCAGCAAAACTGGTCCCAACCGGGTACCTCCAATAACCAGCGGCTGTCCATGTATCTACCGCGATATCATATGGGTAAGGTGCACTTGGCGCCCAGCCGCCGCCGGGTGTCCTGTATTGATTATCGTATAAACGAACTATCCGTATCTTGACAGAATTAACTCCGGCATTTATTGCATTAGGGTCTGTAAAAGTACCGGAAAGCGTAGGTAATCTATTGTATTTTATACCTTCAGCAGGAAGTGTAACAGTTGATGTCGGTGATGAAGTATCTATAATAAAGGAATTTGAAGACGTTCCTACAACAAAACTTTCCTGTTCATTACCGGAGTTATCAAGCGCTTTTACGGATAGGGAATATCTATTATTGTCTTCAACTGCGAATCCTGTATATGACCATGTATCAGTATAAACAGTCGCCTGCATATTCCAGTAAGCATCACCCTGCCAACCTGCCTGTTCTTTATAATACTGTCCATCGCCTCTTTGTAGCAGGAATTTAACTTTACTAATTCCGGACCTGGAAAGTCCTACACCAGGCAGCGGGTCAGTTTGAGAACCGGATATCGTAATAAGACCGGAATATGCTTTAGTGCTGATTGGAATATCTATTGAAGCGGACGGGCTTGATTTATCAATAGTAAAATTAAAACCGGTTATGTTTGCCCAGTCGTTATTTCCTTCAATGTTCGGGGTCAGGGCTGAAGCTATATATGTTTTGTCATAACCTCTTACCCTAAGTTTATATGTATGCCCGTCAGTCCAGGCAGAATTATTCAGAGTCAGGGACCAGGTTGAAGTGTTTGTATTATAAGAATCTACAACGGTATGGGTTGATTCTGACTGCCACTGGCTCTGAGTAAATGACCAGTAACTGGTATACCCGTCAAGCGTCCAGTATAATTGTGCCTCTACTTTTTCAATACCGGAGTTAAGTCCTACCGGTTTATCAACAGTTGTACCGGAAGAATAAATTATAGAACTAAAATTCGTCTTGCTGGAATTGGGGTAATTAATCGTAGAAAGCGGTGTGTTTGAATCGTAGTAAATCGTAAAATTGGAACCAGGAACACCCATTTGTGCTGGGGGTATAAATAGATATGATGCATTTTCACCATATGCCTTAATTGTATATGAAGAACCTGAAACAAACATCGCATTAGGCACGGTAATACCCCAACCGGTACCGCTTGGTACATTACTAGCATATGAAGAACCGCTCACCCAATAAGGTGCTGTCTGAGAACTGTTCCAATTCCAGTTATCACTTAACCTTATTATTTGTAACCATACCTTTGTTGTGTCCGGGTCAGCATTATTAGTACCTGTGACGGAGGTAAGAGTCTTATAATATCTGCTATTCTGATGAGTTGTTATAGTTACCAAAGATGCCGTAGGTGAGATTTTAAATTTCCTTGCATTAACCCAGTCAATGATGCCTGCAGCTTCAGATGACCATTTATAGTTACCTGCTATATCTTCTGCTTTTACCGCAACCCTATACCAATTTACACCCGTTTTCCATGAAGGTTGGTCGGTAAATTTCCAAGTCGGTAATGTTGCAGTTGAACCGCTCAATATACAAGAATTATCAAAAATACTAGTCCAGGTATCATCATCGCCGCCGGGCTGACCATCGGCTCCCAATGACCAGTATTCCTCAGGTGTATTGTCGAACTCACCAGTTTGCATCCAGGCAACAACAATTTTAACGTTATCAACTTTGCCAAGCGTATCTCCTGCCTGACCTGACATCGTAGCTAAAGCCTGAGTATCACTTGAATCTTCCGGCGTTTGAATAGTTATTGTAGGAGATGTCCTGTCACACTGGAATATGGACTGTGTTATAACTGTCTGTGTGTTTGATGCAAGGTCATACGCCCTGGTCTTTATATAATATGTTACGCTTTCGGTCCATGTTGATGTGTTGATTTCATATTGCCAGGTAGTGGTAGTCGGCGTGGATGCTTTAATATATATATCAGAACCTATTACCCAATTTGTTCCATTCCAACATTGTGTACCGTCATAAATTGAAATATCCACGCCTTTCACACCGGACGAGTTGGTATTTGGGTCAGATGAACCGCCGGAAAGTATGGACAGGTTATTATAATATGCTTTACCCGGTGCTGTAACTGTAGTCGTCGGTGATGAGAAGTCAGTCCTGAAGAATACACCCTGATTGCCATTACCGTTGCCCTCTTCATTAAATGCATTATCTCTTGACTTAGTCCATAACTGATAACTGTACTCACATCCCTTAGTAGCAGTGTCATTTTTCCAAATTACATCTAATTTAGCAGTTAAATCCTTCTTCCATAATGTATCGTCAGCTGAGAACCAAATATTATCAGATCCCCAGGTCAAACCCTGCCAATAATTATTACCTGAAGGGTCGTCGGGAAATCTTCTAAGTTTCATCTGAGGCGGTTCACTTATACCGGAACCACCTGTATCATTTTGAGAACCTGTAATTGTTGCTAACTGTGATATATATCGATAAGCAGTACCACTTGACGGTGTAGTTATATATGAGTTTGGATTAGTTACATCCCAATAAAATTTTATATACGGGTCGGTTTCTGTAATGTTCTGCGAATTATTCGCTTTGTCATCTGCTTTTACCCATAAATGGTATTCTTCACCATCACTAATTGCCTGTGGTCTTGTTACCGCCCAGATAGTAGTGCCTGAAGTAAGTGCAGTAGTTGTTGACCAGTATATACTTGCCTGCCATTCATTAGCAGTACCTAATTTTGTAATGTTCCACCAGTTCGGAGATAAATTTACTCTTTTAATTGCAACTCTAACCTGACTTACTCCTGATTGGGTCTGGACTTGCAACGTGTCCATAGCTGTTCCCGATATAGAAGTAAGCGGCGAGGATAAAACGCCGTTCCCGTATGCACCACCGTCTACCGGCACTGAAACCACCGATGTAGGAACCTGCAAGTCATATAAAAATGTACCGGGAGCATTAAGCGGAGTTTCAATGTTACCCGCCTTGTCCTCTGCTCTTGACCACACGTAATAAGTTGTCCCTGTTTGCCAATTATTTGTATCTATAGGAATTGTCCATGAGGGCGGCGATGAATATGTAGCTTGTCTCCAAATTGTAGAATCTGTATCGGGTGAACCTGTTGATTCAGCCCATTCTTCAGGTGTTGTACCTCCTTTCCAGTATTTACCATCGGTTCTCTGGACACGAACTTTCACACCGGTTGAAGGGACACCGGAAGGATTTGAAAGATTATCCTGTGCAGTTCCTGCAAGTTGGGAAAGCGAGTTGTTATAATATTGCAGCGACGGCGTGGTTACCACAGACGATGCGATTGTCGTGTCGTAGTAGAAGTTGCTGACTACGTATGTTTTTGTGTTGTTCGCACCGTCACTCGCCCTTGCCGTAATTGTATATTTCTTATCAGGCACCCAGTAAGCATTCATATCTTTACTGTAATACCATTTTGTAGGAGCATCTGATGAAACACAAACCACATAAGACGAAACTGCGGAATTAAATCCAGCACCGTCAAAGTAATTCCCGCCCTGCATTTGTATTTCCAGTTCTACTTTGGTTATGCCCGTTAAACCGTCAGACGCAGTACCGGAAATGGTTTGAAGTGACTTTGAATATGCACTTGTGTTAGGTGTCGGTGTTGCGATGACTATTTCAGGCTCACCTGTATCACACATGAATGTTCCTGAAGAAACAACTGTCTGGTTATTACCAGCACCGTCAGTTGCCATTACGTGAACGCTATATGTAGTACCAGAGGTAAGCGTCGGAACCGATGTGGGGCTGGTTGTTGTCCACACAGTAGCATTAGATGTATCATACCAGTATGGGTCCGGACCTGCTGTCCAGGAAGAACCTGTCCAGTTATAATCACCACTATTCGGGAGTTTCTTAAATGCAACCCATACTTTAGATATACCGGAAAGTCCGCCATTAGCAGTACCGGAAATTGTACCAAGTGAAAGAGTATTTACATACGATTTATTAGCAGGATAGACAACTCTTGATACGGGTTCTACGGGGTCAACAACAAATGTAATTGTTGAAAGATTAGTTTCATAATTCGCCGCTTTATCAATACCCCTTGTGGTTAAATTATAATAATTTTCCGTCGCTCCCCAGTTACCGGCAACAAAAGTATAATCCCAGTGACTTGATGTAAATGTTCCGGTGTTCACATTAATAAAGTATGTCGGGGCATTAGAAGAATAATATGTTACCCAGCCGCCGCCATCCCAATATTGCGAAGTCGGCGATGCAAGACGAACAAGTAATAATTGTACTCCTGAGATACCGGAACTAAATGTTTTACCAGCAGGCTCATTTTGTGAACCGCTCAAAGTTGTAAGACTTGAAGGTTTATATGGCTGCTCACTCTGCGGTACAGATATGGTCGACAACGGCGGTGCTGCATCCACAATAAATGTTACAGAGGTTATATTTTCAACATATGGAGAAACCTGAGTTTCATTATTTGCTTTATCAACTGATTTGGCTAATATCGTGTATTGGTTATTATCAGAAAATGTAGCAGAGATATATGTCCAGGTCGCCGGTGTAACACCCGCTGAAAGTCCCGTGACAACAAACGATGAATTTGATGCAGAATAACCACCACCATCCCACCATCCGCCAAGCCCATCATTTCTTATTGCAATCCGGACTTCTTTCAACTGTGTAATAGCATAATCATTAGCAGTACCGGAAACTGTCGTAAGAGAACTTAATTGCGAGGCACTTACGGGACCTACAATTTTTACGGAAGGTGTTGAATCGTCTATCGTAAAATTAGTAAATATATTTGCTACCTGGGAAATTCCCGCTTTATCAGTTGCGCGACTCCTGATAGTATAATTAACGTTGCTTTCCCAGATGGTTTGTGTAGGGACAACTATCTGCCATTCAGAAGAATTACTTTCAGCTGTAATAATAGCAGCAGTACTCCAAAAAGCACCAGTCCAACCAATACCATTGTTGTTCCAGTAAGACGGACCGGGTTTTTCAATCTGGATTTCAACTTTATTTACTTTGCCAAGCGAGTTTGTGTCTGAAGATGTTCCTGATAGAGTAGCAAGATTAACCGTATTATAATAGCTGTCACTTTGCGGTTTATAAATCTGGGTTGATGGTGGCTGGTCATCCATGATAAATGTAACATAGTCATACGGTGATTGTTCATACGGCGGTGCCTGAGCAGCATCATAACCCCTGGATTCTACTTTATACTCATTATTAAAAATCCAGGTGATTGTTGAAGAATCTAATTGCCAGTTTGGTGCATTAGTTGTTTTAAACCAGGCGGTATCGGGGGTAGTGGTGCTTACCCACATCCATGTCCTGAAATCAAAATATGTTGAGCCAAGTGTCAGGTTTTGCAGCCGGATTTCTGTCCAGTCAACAGGAGAACTGCCTGTTCCGGAGATAGTGGCTAAACTGGATGCCTGATACTGTTTGCCCATAGAAGGTGCAGTTATAATGGTATCAGCCATAGGAGGTTTAAAAGTAAATGATGACACGGTGATAGAAGAAGTATTGCCTGCCCTGTCAACTGAACGGGAGTAAACCCTGTATTCACGGTTTTGCGTCCATGGAGAAGGGCTATCGGCTGCCTGCTGCCATAGTGTCGGTGTTCCACCTGTTACAAGTGTCCAGGACGAAGAACCTAAATTAAAAGCATTTACCCAGTTCCAGTATTGATTTGCACCACCGGAAGTCGCAGTTTCAAAAATCGCTACCTGAACATAACTAACAACACCAGGGGTAGAATCAGAAGCTGTTCCTGAAATCGTAGGAAGTGAAGAATATTCTGCCGGCTCCGCTCCTGCATCTGTCGTTGACGGTTTTACAATATAACTAACAGGTGCTGACGTATCAAATATGAAATAGTTGGTCTGCATGGAAGAAGGTGACTCAACATTCCCGGCGGTATCGGAAGATTTTGAAACAATTTTATATTTTTGATTAGAAACCCAGTTGGTATTTAATATACCTGTATATGACCATGAAGACGACCAGATATTTGTCGCTTCAACCCAGCCGGCATAACTTTCCCAGACAGAATTTGTCGTCCAGTACACATTAAAACCTGTTGTTTCGTTATGAATCTGAATAACAACTTTTTGTATTCCGGACGGGTATGTATTCGGGTCACCGCAGGTACCGGAAATTGTTGTTAAATCGTTATAAAATGTGTTTCCTGTCTGGAGAGGACATGTTATGGTTGAGGTCGGCATTGTTGTATCATATACAAATGTTGATGAAGAACCGTAAGGAGTCTCCCATAATAAAGCCTTGTCCTGAGATTGAGGATAAATTGCATACTTATGGTCATTCTGGAAGTAGGAACTGCTCCAGTCAGTAAATGTCCATGAAGAAGTATAAATTACTCCGTCGTTCCACTGTTCAGTCCCCCAGCTGCCTCCTCCATTATACCAGCCGTTACCACTATCTTCAGGTAAACGATGAATTTTTAACCGTATCGCATTAGAACCTGATTTATTATCCGAAAAACTCCCCCAAAGCTGCGAAGGTGCTTTCGCTGCATTTATTGGAACCAAATTTTGCGGTATTGTTACCGTTGTTTCCGGCGGTGTATTATCACAGTAGAATAAATTATTTGTACCTGAATTTCCTGTAATGTCAGAATCTGCATAATCAATTTTATTGCCCGCTTCATCTTTTACTCTCACCCAAATCCTGTAATCAGTATTATTGGACCACGATGAGACTGGAATTGTATATTTCCAGGTACCGGAAGATACCCCATGCGGATACCAATCAGCAGGCATCCAGAGTTCGTCAGTACTACCGGGCCAATCAACCCAGTCAGAACCGCCCCAGTATTTTGCCGAGCCGGTTACCTTCTTCACAATAATCTCAACTGTTGTTGAACCCAAAACATTGAACTTACCGTCAGCGCTCGCTGATAAATCATTTGCCGTACCGGAAATAGTCGCTAATGTTGTTGCAGGATAATATTTAGTATCTAACGGAAGTTTTATTGATACCGTAGGAGTCGTTGATTCAACAGTAAATGTAATTGTGTTTGGTGATGTCTCAATATTTTTGGCAGTATCTGTTGCAACCGTTGTAAGTTCATATGTTTGACCGTTTGTCCAGCCTGACTGTAAATTTGCATGTGTATATGTCCACTCAGAACCACCTATCGAACTTAGCCACGGGTCAGGAGCGCTACCCTGCCAACCGGAATCACCCCACCACCACTCGTTAACACCGGCTTTTTTTATCTTGACACCGACACCCAAAGTATCAGAGGAAGCAATACCGGAAATGGTTGCAAATGGTTTAATATATCTTCCATTCATCGGTACTGTTGCGGTTGAAGCAGGCGAAGTGGTATCATAAGTAAATGTATTTGAGGTAGGTGAGCCTTCGTTACCAGGGATCTGGTCATATCCTTTCGCAAATATTGTGTAAGACCTGCCGTTAATCCATACATTTGACTCATAATCTATCGTGTAACTTGTCCAGGATATTGAAGTTGCACCACCGCCTGACGCATCAAACCACGTGTTGGAATCGTCTGTCCAGCAGGCAGAGGACGCAGAAACACCGAGCCAGTATGTTGACGGGTAAGTAAGGTCCTTGACTCTTAATTTAACACTACTGACATTAGAGGGATAAGTGCCCGAATCCTGTGCAGTTCCTGCAATTTGTGTAACTGATTTCCTTTTTGTTCCGGTCCCCGGGTCTGATATTGTTGTTGTCGGTCCCTGTGAATCGATAACAAATGTTCTTGAAGAAACATATGACGCTGAATTATAATTTTCGTTATTTATGCTGTCCTTACCCCATATTTTCAGTATATATTTTTTATCGTGCGTCCATGAAGTTGGCGCTATCTTATACCAGTATGTTGCTGCATTTGAAAGAACGGCTGTAAATGTTGTTACAGGCGTATCCCAGCCTGAACCGGACCAATAATTACTATTATCGCTACGGATAAACTGTACATATATATTACTGACTCCTGCCGGCACATCAGAACAATATCCGGATACGGTTGAAATAGCAGAATACCTGGCATTTGATGTCTCGTTAGGTGATGTAAGTTCCTGCGGCGGTGCCGATATTGAAACTGTAGGCGGCTTGTTATCAAAACGGAACGTGATTGTATTGTCTAACTGTTCAATATTTGTCGCCTCATCTCTCGCCTGTGTCCTGAGATAAAATGTCGTTCCCGGGATAACAGGCGAATTAGTCCATGCAGCTGTACTTACAAAATCTGCATGTGAATAATACCATGAAGGACTTATACTAATCCACCCGCCGTCATCATCAGTTCCTGAATTCCAGCTTCCTGTCCACCAGTATGTTGTCCCGCCTGTAATATGTTTTAACCTGATTTTAACGCCGACACTATCTGCATCGGCATTCACAGATATTGTAGGAAGTGTGGAAACAATTGACCCTCCCGATGGAATTGCTACTGAAGATGCCGGCGATGAAGTATCAACAACAAATGTTTTTTGAACCGGGCTTGCCTCGTTCCAGCCGGCAATATCCTGACTGCGGCTTCTTACCCTGTATGTGTTACCGTTTGTCCAGACGGCAGTCGGATATATTATAGTATATGTCCAGGTTCCGGATGAAGCACTTGCTGTATATGGAGTATACACAACCGGCAGGTAAATCCCGGAATCATTGTCACTGACCCACTGTTGTGAGGCATTTAAAGTTTTTAAATAACCTACTGTAGCATCATAAATATTTACACCTTCAAAACCTGAATTAATTCTCAAATTAACATTATCCCCGGCATCAGCAGCAGTACCGGATATTGTCGCAAACATCGGTATTTTTGTACCATTTGCCACGGAAGGAAAAGTAAAGGTTGAAAATGGTGCAGCGGCATCATACGTAAATGTCTTTTCTGTGTATGGTGATTCAACATTTCCTGAAACTGATTCACTGTCATTTCTGGAGGAGTCATAACCGCGGCTCCTTATTTTGTAGGTATAATTATCTTCCCATGAAGCAGTGGTCCTAAACACACCACCGCCTATATATACATCACCGGCAGTACCGGAAGAATACCATACAGAATCAGAACCCCACTTTGTTGTAGCCCACGGGTTATAATATCTTACCCGCGCGCCATCATAAATCTGCATTTCTACTTTAGAGACGCCTGCCTGATTTATATAGGGTCTGTCACCAATATTACCGCTAATAGTAGGAAGCGAGGCAAGCACTGCACCCTCGGTAACGTTAGTAATGGTGGTTGTGGGCGCACTGACATCCCAGAAAAATGTCCTTGTCGGCGGTGATGATTCTCCGTTTCCGATAGCATCAAACGCTTTTACTGTTATCTGATACTGGTTTCCTGTTGTAAATGTTCCGCCGCCAATTGTATAAGCCCAGCTAACCGGTGAACCACTTACGCTGACCGTTGTAACTGTTGAGCTTTGAACCCAGCTATTATTGGAACCCTGCCAATAAGTACTGCCAAGTGTTAAGTTCCGGATAGTTACATCAACTTTTTTTATACTTGAGGTATTATTTGCATCTTGCGATGTTCCTGAAATAGAGGTAAGTTCTTTTAAATAATAATCATTAGTTGACGGTTTGCCTATTGAAGAGGCGGTCGGCGGAGTCGTGTCAACCTTAAATGTTCTGGTGGTATATATAATAGCGTAATTGCCGGCACGGTCCATTGCCCTTACTATACAATCGTATGATATATCAGTTGTCAATGTCGGCATTTCATCGGTCCCGGCCGGATACCACCATGCGGTTGTATTAGACGATAGTGCGCAAGCTCTCCAGTATAAATCACCTGTTGAATCCTCTTTCCAGCCCTCTGCATTTGTTCCTGCATAATACGTTGCATTACCTTTTGATAAATCACGAATCCTTATAGATACAGAAGCAATACCGACAGCAAATTTGCCTTCCCCAGGAACAACATCTCCGCAATTACCAAAAATACTTGAAATTGAAGACGAAATATTGTTTGGAGAATCAAGCGGATAACTAATTGCCTGTGTAGGTCTTGTTATATCATAATAAAATGTCGTGTACGCTTTTAACAGTGATTCGGGATTCCCTGCCAAATCAGTCGCTCTGGAAACAACGGAATATGATGTACCGTCAGTTAAATCTTTTGTTGAAATTGCAATATAATACCAGTCATTTCCCGAGGAACCCGTAGCAATAGGCCAGTTGTCACCACCGCTAAACCCGCTTCCGGTAATAAAAGTTTGCCCGTCAGTTAGCCGCTTTACCTGAAGCTGTATTTGTGTATAGTTAAAATCTGTATCAGAAGCGGTACCGGAAATCTGACCTATATATGTATTATTTACATACATCGGCGGTTTGGTAACCAGTGTCACTAAAGGTGTTGTATCGTAGGTAAATAGACGGGTTGAATAAGCAACTGTATAATTTTGAGGGCTTGCTGTATCTTTTGCTCTTGCTCTTATCCTGTATTGATGCAAGGTCGTCCAAGACGAGACAGGGACTACATAAGTCCATGTACCTGTTGAACCGTTACCACCGGTATATGCATTAAAACCGGTAGAAATCCATAAAGTCAAGTCCTCGTTATTTAACCATTTATTACCATCCCATGTATAATTCGAACCATATAAATCAACAATGTTCAATTCAACACCGTTATTAGAAGGTATATTACCAAGCGGAGCATCATCATATGCCGTACCGGATATTGTAGGCAACGAGGTTATACGGTTATTTGCGACATCAGCCGGGCTTACAACTTCTATTGACGGTTTGCTGTTATCGTATGTAATTGTAATCGAGTACGGTATTGTCTGGATATTTCCCTGAGTCGTAGTTGTGTCATTATCTGCTTGTCTGGCTTTATCCTTTGCCTTACATACCATTGTATAACTACCCTGATTTTGTAGTCCGGCAGCATTATCGGCAGATGGGATAACCTTTTGCCATTTTGCACCCTCTTGCCCTAATACCCAGTCAGGAGTAATCCAATGTTCTGTTGATTCAAGCGTTGATGAAGATGCCCACACGTACAAATATTTTGAACCCTGCTGTATCATAAATTGTACACCACCGTCGTTCAGGTCTGCTATCCCCGAATCATCTACAGTTGCAGGGTCATTATCGGAACAAGTACCGGATATTGTTAAAATTGAAGAGTACCTGCCGCCACCGGTATAATTTGTTATTTCTGATGTCGGCGGTGTAGGGTCATACATAAATCTTTTTACTGTCGGTGTTGAATTTTGAACATACGCATTAGCATCAAACGGCAGAGCATTTCCTGCACTATCAACTGCTCTTGAACGAATCTCGTAGACATGTCCTGATGTCATATTTGCGCCGCCAAGAACATAATACCAGTTAATGCTTGTACCGGTTCCACTTTTCGTACAGACAACTTTTGTTGTAATGTTTACATCAAATGATGCAGGTAACCACTGGGTACCTGACCAGTATGTACCGTTGGGCCATAGCGCAGATAATGTAACATCTTTTATCGCAATTTCAATCAAAGCATTGGAACGATTATCAACAGACGTACCGGATATTGTTGTTAAATCCTTTCGTGCAAAAAAGTTTGTCTGGTCATCTGTATCGGGCCTGACTATTTTAACAGAAGGCGGAGCTAAATCAACTATAAAAGTATTTGAGTTAACAGTTGCCGTAAATGTTGTTTCCTCATTTGCTGTCGGTTGTACCTGGTCCCGTGCTTTAGAAGTTAAAACGTACCATTCAGAAAGACCGGTTGCTCCGCCATACCTGTATACCCAGGAAGAACTGTAAACTTCGGCGTCATTCCACTCTGCCGTACCTTCCCAACTTCCATTAGCGCCTGAACCTGCTTTCCAAAACTGGCCGTCAACTTTCCTTTGCAATTTTATTTTTACGCCGCTTATTGCTAAATTATCATAATAAAACCCGTAAAACGACGGAAAACCTGTTGTCTCACCCTGGTCCATCGGGTATTGTATTGTTGAGGTTGCTTTTTGAGTATCAAACCACACGGTCTGCCATGACTTACCCGACACATTTTCATTGTTACCTGTTGGTAATGCAGAGTCTTTTGCCGCTGTTAAAATTTGGTATGAGGTACCATTCTGCAGTGAATCTACCAGTTGTTGTGAGAAATATAACCACGTATCCGATACTTCACCACCACTATCCGTAGGAACTATATCCACACCACTAGCACCATAAGACCATCCATCTGATGTCCATATATCGCCATTTGTCATCTTCTTTACTTTTAGATTTATTCCGCCGGCTTCTATCGCTGTATCAAATGATGAATTTCCTGCAATTGCTCCAAGTGATGAAATATATGTTACATATGGCCAGCTAATAGCCGACACAGGTTTCTGCTGGTCCCATATGAATGTACGGGAAGAAAGATTTGTATCATAATTTGACGTCTGCTGCTTGTTCGCAGGATTTGAAGCGTCATATGAATTCGCTAATATATTATATTTCCATCCTGATGTTGTCGGTATTACTGAAAAATTAGATGTCCATACTCCAGTCGAATATCCTACATAACCGGCATCTAACCAGTACCAGTTGGATTCGCTCACGGGCGTCGCTACCCAGCCGCCGGCACTATACATTACATTGGCGCCTGCTCCGCCATCTCCGCCTGCAGGTATTACACGGATACATACCTTTACTCCATCTGAATTTATTTTTCCGCTACCGGAATCGTCATCCGCTGTTCCTGATATCATCGCAAGTGATGACCTTCGCTTCGTTCCGCCACCGGGTGCGGAATCACTATCGGGCGTTGTTATCTTTGAGTCAGGCGGGGTTGTGTCCCACCTAAATTTACTATCATGATATGTTTTATCGGATTCCGTATTGCCGGAACCGGCTGTCTCACCTATACTCGTTACTGCATTGTCTATCGCTTTACTTCGCAACTTATATGTGGAACCTGATACTAATGCCTGCGTGCTGTAAAATACGCTCTTCCAGTCACTCCACCCGCCGGATATTGATGCGCCGTCATTATAATATAACCCGGTATCCCAACTACCTGATGTTGACCATATGTGGAACGACATTGTATCGTCGTTATTTGATAAACACCATTTCACGATATATATTCCACTCGCTCCTGAAGATGGATTGTCTACTGATGTACCGGAAATTGTCGCTAACGGACTACCAAGTGATGAGATTATTCCGCCGCTCGGCGTTGTTATTGTTGATACGGGTACTGTGGAATCATACCAAAATTCCTTCACCGTATCTGTCGAACCCTTACTGTATGCTCCATATTCTTCTAACTGGTTGCCGGCATTATCACGGGCATAAACACGGGCTTCATATTTATGTCCGCTCGTCATCGCTGTTGTGCAGTCATACCACCAATGAACTAATGTTCCTGAACCGTCTTTCTGACAAACTACCTTAGTGGAACCATTAACTACACCGGCAAACCACTGGGAACCGTTCCAAAAACTCGTCCCCAACGTCAAGTCTTCTAATGTTATTTGTATCTGGGCATGCGAACGATTATCATATGATGTGCCGGATATTGTTGTCAGGTCTTTACGGGCGATTGTATTATTATCTGTGTTAGGTCTTGTTATTAATGTAGGTCCGCTAAATGCGGTGTCGGCTATAAACCGGTTTGATGATACACTTAAGGTAAACAGCGATTGCGCATTCTTGGTACCGTCAGCTTTGGAAGAATTGTCGTATGCCTTCGCTGTTATCCAATACCAGTTACTTAAATTAGCGCCTGTATATACATATGTCCACGTGGAATAGCCTAATGTCGGATTGTAGCCTAAATCGGCATCAGGCCAGTCAGCCAAAGGCGGGGCGCCCCAAGTACCGCCACTCCATACTTCCGCAGAATCTTCGTCCTGTAAATATATCTCTACCTTGGAGATACCGGAAAGATCATCTGCTGCGGTTCCGGAAATGGTCGGTAATGCGGTCGTCTCACCATTGTTTGTAGGATATGTAATTTGGGTCGTCGGAGGCGCAGAATCGTACCACACAGTCCACCATGACTTGCCGGATACATCTTCGTTGTTGCCTGTTGGCAATGCGGAGTCTTTTGCCGCTACTAAAAACTGGTATGAGGTACCGTTTTTTAGTGAATCTACCAATGTTTGTGAGAAATATTGATACGTATCCGATACTTCTCCGCCACTATCTGTAGGTAGTATATCCACACCACTAGCACCATTAGACCATCCTCCTGATGTCCATATATAACCATCTGTCATTTTCTTTACTTTTAGATTTATTCCGCCGGCTTCTATTGCTGTATCAAATGAAGAATTTCCTGTTATCGTTCCAAGTGATGATATATATGATACATTAGGCCAACTAATAGCGGACACGGGTTTCTGCTGGTCCCATATAAATGTACGGGATGAAAGATTTGCATCATAACCTGACGTTTGCTGCTTGTTCGCAGGACTCGATGCATCATATGCATTCGCTATTATGTTGTATTTCCAACCTGATGTCGTTGGTATTACTGAAAAATTATATGTCCATACTCCTGTTGAATATCCTACATAACCGGCATCTAACCAGTACCAGTTGGACTCGCTCACGGGCGTCGCTACCCACCCGCCCGCACTATACATTACATTGGTGCCGGCGCCCCCATCTCCACCTGATGGGATTGCACGGATACATACCTTTACTCCATCTGAATTTATTTTCCCGCTACCTGAATCGTCATCCGCTGTTCCGGATATTATCGCCAGTGATGACCTCCGCTTTGTTCCTCCACCGGGGGCAGAATCACTATCAGGCGTTGTTATCTTTGAGTCAGGTCCATTAGTATCCCACCTAAAACGACTATCATAATACGATTTGTCGGATTCCGTATTGCCGGAACCAGCTGCCTCGCCTATACTTGCAACTGCATTGTCTATTGCTTTACTCCGTAACCTGTATGTGGAACCTGATACTAATGCCTGCGTACTGTAAAATACGCTTTTCCAGTCATTCCACCCGCCGGATATCGATGCGCCGTCATTATAATATAACCCGGTATCCCACGACCCGGATGTTGACCATATATGGAACGACATCGTATCGGCATCATTTGATAAACACCATTTTACTGTAGATACTCCACTGGCTCCTGAAGATGGATTGTCTACTGATGTACCGGAAATTGTCGCTAACGGACTACCAAGTGATGAGATTATCCCGCCACTCGGCGTTGTTATTGTTGATATAGGTACTGTTGAATCATACCAAAACTCCTTCACGGTATCTGTTGAACCCTTACTGTATGCTCCATATTCGCCAAGCGTGTTACCGGCATTATCCCGGGCATAAACACGCGCCTCATATTTATGTCCGCTAGTCATTGCTGTTGTGCAGTCATACCACCAATTAACTAATGTTCCTGAACCGCTCTTTTGGCAAACAACCTTGGTAGAACCGTTAACTGCACCGTCAAACCACTGGGAACCGTTCCAGAAACTTGTACCCCACGTCAAATCCTCTAATGTTATTTGTATCTGGGCATGCGAGCGGTTATCGTATGATGTGCCGGAGATTGTTGTCAAGTCCTTGCGGGCTATTGTATTGTCATCCCTATTAGGTCGTGTTATTAGGGTCGGTCCGGTAAATGACGTGTCCGCTATAAATCTGAAAGATGATGTGTCTACTGAAAACTCTGTCTGGACATTTTTGTCACCTGTTATATTCTTTGAGGAATTGTCATAACCCCTGGCAGTTATCCAATACCAGTTACTTAAATTATCACCTGTATATACATATGTCCAGGTTGAATATCCTAATGACGGATTGTATCCCAAATCTGCATCAGGCCAGTTGTCCAAAGGCGGTGCGCCCCAACTACCGCCGCTCCATACCTCTGCTGAATCTTCGTCTTGTAAATATATCTCTACCTTGGATACTCCGGAAAGCCCATTGGAATCCACACAGGTACCCGACAATGTCGGCAATCCTGTTGTCTCGCCGTTCTTTATCGGGTTTGTAATTTGGGTTGTCGGAGGGGCAGTATCATATGTAATTGTATATTTTACCGCCCATGTCCCGTTGTTTTCCGTATTGGTCGCTTTATCCTGTGCCTGGACATATATCTGATAACTTGTTCCGTAAGTTAAATCACTGGCTGATATTTCATTGTAACTCCACACGCAGGGATTACCAGCTGTAAATGCGGTCGCATTCCTTGAAGTCTCTCCACCCCAGCTACCACCCGTCCACCAGTCATTTGATGTCTTTGACATATTTTTAATTTTAATTTTTACGCCTGGATATTTCAGTGCAGCGACCGTCGGGTCGGTATCAGATGATGCTGTTCCTGAAATTGTTGGTAATGAAGTTAAACTTATATAATTCGCATTAGGATATTTAACTTCAGACAGCGGGTTTGATAAATCATAAACAAATTGTGTTGAATATGTAACAGAATAAGTACCGGCTTTATCTTTAGACCTTATCCTTATCTGATATTTATCGCTATTTGTTGAAGCATTTACAACATATTGATATGTGTATGTCCAGGTACCCGAAGAATAACCTACAAATGTATTGGTCGCAATCCATACATTATCATCAAGCCCTGACTGCCAGCCGCTACCGTTAAGTTTCCACGTAGCAGGCGCGCCGGTTCCATCTACATCCTGTATATTTATTTCAATTGCATTAGTATCCGCTATTCTGATACCATCTTCACAGGTACCTGATATAGTTGGAAGAGAATTTATTTTTTCTCTTGTTGAAGGCGGCTCTGTCACTACAACATTAAGGGGCGGTGTTTTATCATAAATAAACGAGGATATATTAACTGTCCATGTAAACGTGTTTTCGGTATTCCCGGAGTTTGATGCTTCAGTTGCAGCATCATATGCTTTATCAATAGCACGCATTCTTACCCTATATGTCGCTCCCTCTGAAAATGCAGTTGAAGAATACTTGAGTTCATATTCATTCCTTGCTTCATATCGGCTTGCTGTTCCATTGAAATACATATCTATCCAGTGAGGATAGTTTGTCTCGAAAGTTGCAGAAGATGTCCATGCATTATATGATTGCGTATCATCCCCGTTTGCAATACATATCTGTGCTTTATTGACACCTGCATTAGTGGTTGCGCCGGTATCATCCGCATTCCCGCTTATTGTCAGCAGTGAGGAAAGGTATAAACCGGAAGTAGGATACAAATTGGAAGAGTTGGGTTTATTTGTTTCATACCAGAATCTTTTAACAGTCGGTGTTGAACCCTGCACATAACTATCACCCTGGTTTGAGGCAGACACCGGCGCCCAGTTACCTATGGTATCCTGAACACTGCTTACACATACTTCGTAAATATGACCGCTGGTCAAACTATTGGCTGAAGGAAATATATATCCCCACACAGCCGGAGTAGGTCCTGTATCAAGATTACATATAGCATACGTGGAACCATTTACGGCACCTGAAAACCAATTATTACTCGTTGATGACCAGAAACTTGTTGTGCCGTTACCTATTGACCTGTCAAGGATTGTTATTTTGACTTGTGTAATATTACCGGTTGCACCACCGGCTGACATATCAATAACAGTCCCGGAAATTGTCGGTAGTCCGGACACAGTCCGTGCCATACCCTCATTATCACTATTGGGTATTGTTATTTTAGATTGAGGCGGTGATGCATCTATAGAAAATGATATACTTGAACGGTATGTTGTAAAATCCGTCTGGGTAGTGCCTAAATTATCTACTCCTCTACATTCTATCCAATAGTTGCCGGTGGGCATATTAACAGGTCCCTGAATTGACCAGGTACATTTATCTACTGAATAACTTGAGTTGGCTCTTGTATCGCTTCTTACCCATATTGCTCCCGTATCCCAACCGCTATCAGTACCCTGCCAGTATTTTCCGGAGTATGTTCCGGTTTTTGCAAATAGTAAAACCTCTACCCTGTTACATTTTGAAGACGGATTACCGTTTGCGTTCACGGTATCTGATGCCCAACCTATAAAATACGGGCTGGTTGCTACATCTCCGGTTGTAGGTGGAGAGGCGGTAAACGACGATATTGCCGGGGCACTGTCCCAGGTAAATGAGGTGCGATTGACTGTCCATACTCCGGGCGAATATAACTCGGTATTAGAGACATTAACGACAGGTCCTCCTTCTGCGGCTGTCATTTGTTTTGTGTTATCATATGCTCTTGAACGGATTATATACTGCTCGCCGGATGTAAACGGAGTGCCACCACCGGCATCCGTGGATTTTATCACTAATTGCCACGGTGACGGTCCTGAAGTGGCTTCCTGCCACCAGTTTAAGAGATTTGAATCATTAATCCACGTGCCGGAAGTCGTCCAATTATAGTATACATAATTATCATCTGCTTTTGAAATGCGGACCTGTACATTATAGACACCAATTCCTCCGCTGTTATCTGCTGCTGTTCCGGATATTGTTCCCAATGACGATAGAAATGAATTACAGGTAAATGCCGTCATTGATGAAGTCGGAACCCCGGTATCCCATAAAAATCGCTTTACGGTAGGTGTTGACCCTATTACATAACTATCACCCTGGTTTGAGGCAGACACCGGCGCCCAGTTACCTATGGTATCCTGAACACTGCTTACACATACTTCGTAAATATGACCGCTGGTCAAACTATTGGCTGAAGGAAATATATATC